>JACCSN010000813.1 GCA_013812985.1 Hyphomicrobiales bacterium
TGCACGACGATCTCTTCGGCGAGGCCCCGCTGTCGCGCGCCGCGCGCGATCGACGAGCCGATCAGCCCGATGCCGATGAGGGCGAGCCGGCGTATCCTCTCCGCCATCGCTCAGGCCGGGCCTGAAAGGAATTCCGAGAGCGCCCCGACGAAGAGCCGGTTGGCCTCGTCGCTTCCCACCGTCATCCGAAGCGCGTTCGGCAGGCCGTAGCCGGCCACCCGCCGCAGCACAAGGCCGCGCTCGCGGAGGTGCTGGTCGGCGTCGGCCGCGCCGCGCTTCTCGTCGTCGGGAAAATGGATCAGCAGGAAATTGCCGATGCTCGGCGTGACGGGCAGGCCGAGGGCGGAGACCTGCCCGATAAGCCATTCGAGCCATTGCGAATTATGCGCGACGGCTTTTTCCAGATGCGCGCGGTCGGCAAGCGCCGCGGCCCCGGCGGCCAGCGCCGGGCCGGTGACGTTGAAGGGCCCGCGCGTGCGGTTCAGCGCGTCGATGACGGCAGCCGGGCCGTAGGCCCAGCCGATCCGCAAGTTCGCCAGGCCGAAAATCTTGGAGAAGGTGCGCGTCATGATGACGTTCGGCGCTTCCGCCGCGAGCTCTACGCCGCTGGAATAATCGTTGCGGCGGACGTATTCCGCATAGGCCGCGTCGAGGACAAGGAGCACGTTGTCCGGCAGGCCGGCATGCAGCCGCTTCACCTCGCCATGCCGCAGGTAAGTTCCGGTGGGGTTGTTGGGATTGGCGAGATAGACGAGCCGCGTGCGCGGCGTGACGGCGGCGAGGATCGCGTCCACATCCGCCGTCTCGTCGGTTTCCGGCGCCACGACCGGCGTTGCGCCGGAGGCCAGGATGGCGATCCGGTAGACGAGAAAGCCATGCGTGGTGAAGATCGCCTCGTCGCCCGGCGAGAGATAGCATTGGGCGAGAAGGGTGAGCAGCTCGTCGGAGCCGTTGCCGCAGACGATCCTTTCCGCATTGAGACCATAGGCAGTCCCGATCGCCTCGCGCAGAAGACGCGCGGCGCCATCGGGATAAATGTGCAGGCGGTCGGCATTGGCCCGGTAAGCCTCGATCGCGTGGGGGCTCGGCCCGAGCGGCGTCTCGTTGGAGGAAAGCTTGAAGACGCGCGCCGCCGGGCTGCGGTCGTCGCCGGGCACGTAAGCCGCGATGTCGAGCACGCCGCGCCTGGGCTGGGGTCCTACGGATGACTTCATAGGTCGGTTGCTCGATTCATGGATCAGGCCGTGCGGGCCGCGACGCAGTGTATCGGCTGGGCGAACCCGCCAAGGTCCCTGACATCTTGAAGCGGCGCGCCGATCTCCCCCGCGATGTCGTCGAGCGTCGCCGCCATCGGCAGCTCGACCAGGCGGTCGTCCCCGTCGCGATCCGCGATCCGCCCGCCGCGCGACAGGAGGGCGGGCTCCAGACCCGCCGCCGCCGAGACCGCATAGAGCCGGATGTCGGGAAGGGCGGCGTCGCGCAGCGGCGGCCCGATCACGTAAGCGGGCAGCGACGCCGGCCGGGCAGGCGTTTCGATGAAGGGCAGCTTGGCGAAGACCTTCGGCGCTTTCGGTCCGGCGACGGCGTCCCACCATCGCCCGCCCGCTCCAGCCGCCAGCACGGCGATGTCCGTCCCCGAAGCCGCCACGCGCGCGATCGCTGCTTCGGCGGTCGGGCAACTGGTGACGGCAACCGAGAAGCCGAAGGTGAAGCGGATCGCATCGCGCATGGCGAGCGCGTCCTCCGCCGGCCCGGCGGCGATCCCGAAGGGCGCCTGCATCGCGGTGAAGCTGGTGATGATCTCCCGCCAGATATGCTCGACGGTGGTGAGCGGCAGATCGCCCGCATGCCGCTGCACTAATCGACGCATCATGTCGGCTTCGCGGCCGGGCCGGAAGGCGGCGCCGGGCTCGGCCGTTCCCTTGATCTCGATCAGCTCGGCGATCACCTCTGACCGGTCGATCAGGAGGCGGTGCATCGCCTCGTCGATCCGATCGATGCGGCTTCTGATGACCTGCAGCGGATCGGGCGCCCGTTCGACCATTCCCACTTCGTCCCATTCCCCGCGCTAACGCCGGAGGGGTTCCTAGCGGGGGATGCGCGAGAGCGCAAAGGAATCTGGCTGGAGGGTGATGGCCCGATCCCGCCGGCTGAACGCAAATCCCGCTTGAGCCGCAGCTCACGCGATCTGGAGAGCCCGGACCACCGCCTCCGGCTCGCGCTCGATGACGGTTATATAGGCCAAGCTGGCGGCGTCCGGCTTGCGGCGGCCTTGTTCCCAATCCCGCAACGTCGCGACGGGAATTTGGAACCGCTCGGCGAATTCCTGCTGGCTGAGGCCCGCCGCCTGGCGGGCAAGCCTGACTCGCCGGCCGAGGACGCCGCGCTCCAATTCCTCCTCGGTCCACGGTGGATTGTCCGGATCGTCGAGGGCGTTCTGTTCCCGCTCCTCATCAGTCATGGCGTCCAGCCTCGCCTTCTGCTCGGGCGTCAGCTGTGGCAGGTTATTCGGATCAAGCACGAAGATTGCCATATGCCTTATCCTCTTCTGAGTTCGTGCGGCGAGCCGATATAATCCAGCAAACATCGCCCCGCATCGTGTAGACCAGACAATAGAGCTTGCCCTCAACCAACCCGACTGCCTTGCGCCGCTCGTCAGCGTCCTCGGGGCGACTCACGTCATACGTCATGTGCTTCCGATCAGCGAACACTCGCAGGGCGAACCCGAAGGTCACTTGGTGCTTGAGTTCGTTGCTGTCGGCCTTCCAAGGCGCCCAATCGAACGGCATTGGTTCTCAAAACGGGAAGATACGGCAATGCCGTATTGCCCACAAGCCTTGCGCCCCCTTCGGTGCAAAGAAAGCGTTGACACGCCGCGAGGGGCGTTCTTGGAAGGCCATCGGATAAGGATTTCTCATGCAGCATGCGAAGCCGCATTTGGGCGAGGTCGAAGAAATGGCGCGGTCGCAGGCCGAGCGGCCGGCGAGCCCGGTCGCGCGCTTCGGCCCCGACGAGCCGCTGCCGCTCGACGCCGGCGTGGCGCTCAGCCCCTTCCAGATCGCCTACCAGACCTACGGCGCGCTGAACGGCGCGAAATCGAACGCCATCCTGATCTGCCATGCGCTGACCGGCGACCAGCACGTCGCCAATGTGAACCCGGTCACCGGCAAGCCCGGCTGGTGGTCGCAGATGGTTGGTTCCGGGCTGCCGATCGACACG
>JACCSN010000853.1 GCA_013812985.1 Hyphomicrobiales bacterium
GCCTAGGGAACCTTGCCGCGCACAACCCAGGCGGTGGCAGTCAGCGAGCGCTCGCCGTCGGGTGCGCCGGACAGAAATGCGGCCCGTACCGCCTCGCGCACGGCGATCTGCTTATCCGCCGCAAGCCCTGCCACATATCCGCCGACAGGCCCCTGACCGCCGAGCAGCGGCTCCCAATAATCGGCGAAGTCGGCGAAATCCATGCGGATGGTGACGGAATCCCGCTGGACCTCCGCGAGTCCGGCTTCGCGCAAGAGGTCGGCGATCCCGTTTGGCAAAGCGAGCTTTCCTGAGAACAGCCTGTCCCGAATCGCCGCGGCGCCGGGCTCCACGCCCGCGGCGCTGTCCCAGAGGAGCCGCTGATAGACCAGCCCGCCGCGGAAATCCCAGCCTGCTACGACGACCGGACCGCCGGGCCGCGTGACACGGCGCATCTCGCGCGCCGCCGAAAGCGGGTCGGAGACGAAGTTGAGCACGATGAGAGCGAAGCTCGCCCCAAAACACGCTTCGGCGAAGGACATCGCGCAGGCATCCTCGTGCTGGAAGCTGATGCCTTCGGCGCCAGATTTGGCCGCGGCGAAGCGGAGGTAGGGCTCGGCGATGTCCCCACCGACGACTTTTCGCGACGGGTATCGAGCCCGCGCTTCGAGCGCCAGGCTGCCGGTCCCGCAGCCGACATCGAGCAGATCGCCCTCCGGAATTGGCTCCGCATAAGGCAGAACCGCGAGGGCGAGGCGCCGCGTCCAGCGGCCGATGAATCGGTCGTAGGCGGCACCGTCGGTGGCGGCGTAGCCGGCCGATGCCGATCGATCCGACGGGTTCATTGGCCCGGCGATGCCCGGCCTCAAATGTCCACTTGGTTGGGCAGCCAGGTGGCGAGGCCCGGCACCAGCATCAGGACGATGAGAAAGGCGATGATCGCCAGGAGGAACGGCATGTTGGCCCGGAATATCTTCATCTGATCGACATCGGCGATGCGGCTGGTGATGATCAGCGCGATGGCGAGCGGCGGGGTCAATTGGCCGATCACCACGCACATTACCATGATCGCGCCGAAATGGACGAGATCGATCCCGTAGAGCGTGAGGAGCGGCAGGATGACCGGCACAAGGACGGGAATGAGCGGATCGAGGAACATGCCGGCGATAATGCCGAGGACGACCAGGGCGGAGAGCTGGAGGAACTGGCTGTTCTCGCCGACCAATGCGCCAATCCCACCTGCCAGCGCCTGCGGCGCGTGGGCGGCCGAGAGGCCAGTGCCCAGCGCAAAGGAGAGTGACACGATGATCAGCAATTCGCCGGTCAGCTGCACGGCGTTGCCGAAGACCCGGAACAGGCTCGCCGGCCGCAAGGTTCGATAGACCAAGCAGGATAGGATGAGCGCATAGACGACCCCGAAGGCGCCGCCCTCGGTGGGCGTGAACACCCCGAAGACGAGGCCGCCGACGATGATGGCCGGCATGCCGAAGGCGAGCAGCGCCCGGCCGCCGGTTCGAAGGATCTCGCCAAACGCCAGCCGGCCGTAGCGCGGCCAGTCCTGCCGCCGAGCGAGAACCGCGACCGTGATCATCAGCACGCCGCCGAGGAGGATGCCCGGGATCAGCCCGGCGAGAAACAAGGATCCGAGCGACACGCCGGTGATCGCCGAATAGAGGATCATCGGCGAACTCGGCGGGATCAGCGGACCAATCCCCGAAGACGAAGCGCTGACCGCGGCGGAAATCTCGGGCGAGTAGCCCTCGCGCTTCATGGCCGGGATCAGGATCGAGCCGCTGCCGGCCAGGTCGGCGGTGGAGGAGCCGATCATGCCGCCGAAGAACATCGAGGTCAGCACGTTGACCTGCGCAAGTCCGCCGCGCAGCCAGCCGACCAGCGCCCGAGCGAACTCGAAGAGACGTCCCGAAATGCCGCCGGCGTTCATGATCGTCCCGGCGAGCACGAACATGGGAAGTGCGATGAGCGTGAACGAGCTGACGCCAGAAATCATTGACTGCGGCAAGGTCAGCGTCCACTGGCCGCTTAGGAAGAAGTTGAGGACAACGGCGGCGAGCAGGGACACTAGCATCGGCACGCCGAGGACCAGAAGCCCCAAGAGGAGCACGATGGAGATCAGGGCGCCGATCACGGGGCGAGCTCCGGCTGGCTGGACCGCGCGCTGCCCTCGCGGGCCTCGCGCCAGAACGTGATCAGATAGGCAAGCGCCGCAAGCACCGGCCCGATCACGAACGAAATACTGAAGATCCCGGTAGGCCAGCGCAGGTAGGTCAGCTGATCGCCACCGAACAGCCGGACATATTCGATGGAGACGTAGGCGAGATAAGCAAACACCGCCACCGCGAGCAGTTCGCCGGCAAGTCGCAGGAAGCGGCGCGGTCGAGGCGGCAACTGGTCGACGAAGAAGTCGATGCGGATGACGTTGCGCCGCCGCACCGCAAGGAACAGGCCGGCCATTGCAAGCCACGGGATCATCGAGATGATCAGCTCGTCGCCCCAGATGAATGAGTGAGAGAAAGCATAACGGGTAAACGCGTTGAGGAACACCAGCCCGGTCAGGAGCGCGAGCAGGAAGACTCCGAAAGCCTCCGCGGTGCGGTTGATGACCCGATCAAAGCGGGATGCGCCGGCATCGGGGTCCTGCAATTCCATGTCGCGCGTGGCCGCGTCGACGTTGCCCGCGAGGTCGTCATCGGCGGCAGCCATCTGCGGCTCAACGGGCATTGTGGCCATGCTTGCCCTCCCTCTCGGATGCGCGGACCGGGCGGCGTGCCGCCCGGTCGCTCGGCAGTTTGCCCGCTATTGAGCCGGCTGCTCGGTGGCGGCGCCTTCCGCCGGCGCCTCTTCGGCAGGCGCCTCGGGAGCCGCTCCTGCTGCTGCCGGCTGGTCACCTGCCATCGGCGCGTCCGACGCGCCCGCTTGTGCGGCAAGGTCGCGCATCTGCTGCGTGAGCTCCGCGCCGGCTTGCTTGGCGATTTCCGCATAGACCGGCTCGGACGCGGCGCGGAAGGCGGCGAGGTCGATCTCATTGACCTCGTTCTTGCCGCCTTCGCGCAGCTGCGTCAGCAGCTTCTCATCCGCCTCCGCGCCAAGCTGGCGCGTATATTCCGCCGCCTGCTGCGCCGCCTCCTTCACCGCCTGCTGTTGCTCGGGCGTCAGCGAGTCGTATTTCGCGGCGTTCATGGCGAAGGTGACCGGCGTGTAGACGTGGTTCGACATGGAGAAGTATTTCTGCACTTCTTGGAACGAGCGGTTGATCGTTCCAGCGAGCGGATTCTCCTGAGCATCCACCGTTCCCTGCTGGAGGGCCAGGTAGAGCTCGCCGAGATTCATGGTGACCGGCGTGGCGCCATAGGTCTCGAACATCAGCGAGCGCATCGGGCTGCCTGGCACGCGAATGCGGATGCCTTCAAGGTCGGCTGGCACGACGATCGGACGCTCGTTGTTAGTGATCTGGCGGAATCCGATCTCGCCGAAGGCGAGCACTTCCAGGCCGGCCTTCTCGCGCATCGATTTCCGCAGCGTCTCGCCGACCTCACCGTCCAACAGCTTGGCCACCGTCTCGCGGCTGTCGAAGACGAAGGGCAGATCGAAAACCGCCCAGGTCGGGTCAAGCTGTATGGCGTCTGAGCCCATCGGATAGACGTCGATCTGCCCGGTGCGGATCATCTGCATGTGGACGACTTCGTCGCCAAGCGCCTCGGTGTGGAAGAACTCGGACTCATAGGCGTCGCCGAGCTTCTCCTCGAGAAGCTGGTCGAAGCGCTGCGCCATCTGTAAATCGAGCCCGACCAGCGGGTTCTCGCCGGAAATGCGGAGTTTTAGCGGCTCCTGCGCGACTGCTCCCGGCATCGCCGCGAGGGTCAGCGCCAATGCGCCGAACATCGACGCCAAAATCTTCGTCTTTCTCATCATCCATTCCTCCCTGATTGCGGCCGCCGACAGTTTTCGTCGTGTCAGGCCTTCACAAGCGTATCGCGCAAGGCGTCGCGGTTGAGATTGACCCCGAAGCCGGGCGCGGCCGGCACCTGCAGCCGCCCATTTTCCGGCTCGGGCGCATCGAGGAAGAGCGCCCGCTCGACCTGTTCCACCCCAAGGTGGCACTCGGCCAATGTGCCGTTCCTGAAGCCCGCCACATGGTGCAAGCTGAAGATGCCGCCGCCGCCGGCGTCCGACAGCGGCCGATTGTATATCTGCGCCAGGCACGCGACCCGGCGGGTCTCCGTCACGCCGCCATTGTAGAGGCTGTTGGGCATGCAGATGTCGAGCGCGTCGTGCTCCAGCCATTCGCGGAAGCGGTGCGAATGGCCATCCATCTGGCCGGCGGAGAGCGGGATCGTCGTGCGCTTGCGCAGGATGGCCAGGTCGCGGGCGTCGTTCTGCCGGATCGGGTCCTCGAACCAGGCGACGTTCAAATCCTCGATGAGACGGCAGAGCTGCGTCGCCTCCTCCACGCCGAGGCTCTCATTGGCGTCGATGGCGAGGAGGAGATCGTCACCGAGAGCTTCGCGGACGTAGCGGACGCGCTCGGCGTCCTCGCGATAGCCGCCCTTCGCCACGCCGACGAGCACCTTAAGGCGGCTATGGCCGTTGGCCATCAACTGGCGGCCGAGCTCGACCAACTGGTCCTTGTCATAGGCGCCGAATCCGTAAGTGACATAGGCATCCGCGTAGTCGCGATAGCCGCCGAGGAGCTGGGCGACAGTGCGCCCGCTGGCCTTGCCTATAATGTCCCAGCAAGCGATGTCGACGCAGGCAAGCGCTGCCAGGTTGATGCCGGACATTCGGCCGCGCTCGGAAACGAGCGGATGCAGCCGCGCGTGGATCGCCTCCAGGTCGCGCGGGTCCATACCCTTGACCGCCGGGAAGAGGTGATTGACCACCGAAGCGGCGACGCCATGGACCAGGAACCGTGCCG
>JACCSN010000856.1 GCA_013812985.1 Hyphomicrobiales bacterium
TGGCGTTTCGGGACGGGCCTCAGCCACGCCCGAGCTTTCCGGGCAGCACGGCGGCCAGCCCTCCCCGCCCGTAGAGGACGATCACCACAAGCAGCGGCCCGAAGATCAGCCGCCAGTGCTCGGTGTAGTGCGACAGGAACTCCTCCAGCCCGAGATAGACGATGGCGCCGAGGATGGCGCCGGCGGGGGACCCCATGCCGCCCAGCACCACCATGACGATGAGCTCGCCGGAGCGCTGCCACGACATGAAGGCGGGGCTGACGAACTCCGTCTGGTTGGCGAGAAGCGCGCCCGCCAGGCCGGCGATCATGCCGCTGATCACATAGGCGGCGAGCTGGTAGGCGTAAGGATTGAAGCCGATCGCCTGCACGCGCGTCCGGCTCTGGCGCGCCGCCTGCAGCACGCGGCCGAAGCGGGAGCCGATGATGAGCCGGCACAGGAGGAACACGGCGACGAGGCAGCCGAGCACGGCGAAGTAGAACACCCGGTGGTTCTCCAACACCGGCGCGCCGAGGAGATCGCTGCGGCTTGCGACCGTCAGCCCGTCATCGCCGCCATACGCGGAGAGGCTGATGGCGGTGAAATAGGCCATCTGCCCGAAGGCGAGCGTGATCATGATGAAATAGACGCCGCGCGTCCTGAGCGAGATCGCGCCGGTGACGAGGGCGAACAGGCCGGCGGCGAGGATGGCGAGCGGGAACGTCAGCAGGCCTTCCGTCAAGCCGTGCGAGGCCATGATGCCGATCGCATAGGCGCCGATGCCGACGAAGGCGGCATGGCCGAACGACACCAGGGCGCCATGGCCGAGGATGAAATCCAACCCCAAGGCAGCGATCGCCATGATCATGATGCGGGCGGCGAGCGAGGTCAGGTAGCCTTGCCCGAGCGCCTCGCTCAAGGCGGGCATGGCCAGGAAGCCGAGGAGCAGGAATCCGGGCAGCAGAAGCGTGCGCCAGGGCAGCCAGGCTTCCCCCGTTTCCGTGATCGCCGCCGGCGCGCTCCGGTCGAGATCGCGCGCCACCGCCATCAGTTCCTGGCTCCGAACAGCCCCGTCGGCGACAAGAACAGGATTGCCGCCATGAGCAGGTAGACGAGCATGGAGGCCAGCGCCGGCCCGACCTCGTTGGCGGCCGAGGGCGACAGGACGAGCTTGAACGCGTCGGTGGCGAAGGAACGCCCGAGCGTGTCGACCAGCCCGACGACCAGCGCGCCGATGAAGGCGCCGCGGATAGAGCCGATGCCGCCGATGACGATGACGACGAAGGCGAGGATCAGCAGGTTGTCGCCCATGCCGGATTCCACCGAGAGGATGGGCGCGGCCATGATGCCGGCGAAGCCCGCGAGCATCGCGCCGAAGCCGAACACCACCATGAACAGCCGCCCGATATCGACGCCGAGCGCCGACACCATGGGCGCGTTGCTGGCCCCGGCGCGGACCAGCATGCCGGCCCGCGTATAGGTGACGAGCACATAGAGGAGCGCCGCCACCGCCAGCCCCGCGGCGAGGATCGCCAGCCGGTAGACCGGGTAGCGCAGCCCGTCCATCAGGGGGATGGAGCCCGACAGGATTCTCGGCGCGGGCAATGAGAGCGGGGTCGACCCCCAGATCACCCGGACGGCTTCGTTCAGGAACAGGATGATGCCGAAGGTGGCGAGCACCTGGTCGAGATGGCTGCGGCTGTAGAGCCGTCGGAAGACGAAGATCTCCAGGACAAGGCCGAGAAGAAGCGAGCCGCCCAGCGCAAGAACGACAGCGGCGAAGAAGTTGCCTGTCAGGTCGAAGAAGGCCACCGCCAGGAAGGCGCCCACCATGTACTGGACGCCATGCGCCAGATTGATGAAATCCATGACGCCGAAGACGAGCGTCAGGCCGGCGGCGATCAGAAAGAGCAGGATCCCGAGCTGGAGCCCGTTCAGCGTCTGGACGGCAAGCAAGGTCAGGCTCATGGATGGCGTCCTGCCAACTTGGCGCGAGAGCCTTCTCCCCTTGTGGGAGAAGGTTGGGCGCTCGACGCCTCGTCCCGCACCCGGAGCGGCTTCGCCGCTCTCGAACTCCCCGCAAGGGGGAAGTTAGGTTCTCCTGCGGCGCCCGTGGTCTCCGTCAAAGCCAAGGGCAAAAGCCTCAGTTCATCTTGCATTCGGCGGCGTAGACGTCGCCGTAATCCTCAAACACCTTCTCGACCACCTGCGTCTGATACTTCCCGTCCTCCCGCTCCACCGCCTCGACGAGGTAGAAATCCTGGATCGGGAAATGATTGGTGTTGAACTTGAAGTCGCCGCGCACCGAGGTGAATTCCGCGGCTTCCAGCGCCTGGCGGAAGGCGGCCTTGTCGGACAGGTCGCCGCTCACCTTTTTCGCCGCCGAGTCGATCAGCATCGCGAGGTCGTAGCCCTGGCTGGCGTAGAGCGACGGCACGTAGTCGTACTCGGCCTCGAAATCCGCGACGAACCGCTTGTTCGCCTCGTTGTCCATGCCGGGCGTCCACTGCGAGGCCGAGAACATGCCGAGCGCATCGGCCTGCGTGGCCGGGAGCGT
>JACCSN010000869.1 GCA_013812985.1 Hyphomicrobiales bacterium
GGGTCGGAGGTAGCCGGCGCCGCGCTCGGCTGGACGCCGGCGTTGGTCCGTCTCTATTACCTGACCGGGGCCGTCCTCGTGGTTGGCTACTTGGCGCTCGGTGAGCTCTACCTCCTCGCCCCGCGTCGGGTGGCAACGATTGGTCCCGGTGCGGCGCTGCTGATCACCGCCTTCGCGGCGACGCTGGTTCTCGGCGCGCCGATCGACTCCGCTCGCCTGGCGGACGATGGCTGGGAAGCGCTGGGGCGGGGAACGGCGCTGACGACGCTCACGATCGCGCTCAACGCCGGCGGCACCTTCGTTCTCGCCGGGGGCGCCCTCTGGTCCGCCTGGCGCTTCTGGCGACGGCGCATCTTCCGCCACCGCATGATCGGCTGCCTCTTGATCGCGGCGGGCACCCTGATCGTCGCGTCCGGTGGCACACTGACGCGACTCGGCCAGCGTGAGTATCTCTACATCGCGATGTCTGCAGGCGTCGCCGTGATCTTCGCTGGGTACTTGCAGGCGCGGCGTCCCGAACCGTCGTTGGCGGCCGCGGACGCCGCCCAACCGGAGGAGGCGCCACGCGACGGTAAGATGGCACTCGTGCCGTTGCCCTCTCCCCGGCTTCGCCTCGATCCGGCGCTGCCGGCGGACCCGGCGATCATCTTCCTTGAGGAGCTGTTGCCACGCGAGGCGAGCGCCTTGCGGCAGACACTCCGTGTCTGGAGCGTTGAACCGGTGGTGGCCGATCACTTCACCCGGGCGGAGGCGATCCGGGTCTGGGCGCTCCGCTTGCGCCTCTCGGCCGATGGGCGACGGGCCTTCGACGCCCACGCGGTGCCGGAACAGGTGCAATTGGCCGAGCTCTATCACGAGGTGCTGGCGCCGGGTGTCGTCGCGCTCGAGGCCGAGGGGCAGGCGCGAGGCCGCGTCGGCTAAGGCGCGATGCCCGCCTCGGTGCGAGAGCAGACCTGTCGTATTCTGTTTCGCCGCCCCCGAGAGGAGAGTGCCGATGACGCCGCAGCGAGAGCCCGTTACCGCGGACGACCTGCTGCTGGCAGCGCAGATCTGCCACGATGCGCTGATGCCAGCCATCGACCGCGATTGGTCGGTCCCCGCCGGCGATCTCGCCTGGAGCTGTCAGACGACGCTCGATCATCTTCCGAACGCCCTGCTCTCCTACGCCAACCATCTGGCGACGCGGGCGACGGAGCGGCGGGTGCCGGTCCGCAACGGCGACCCGGACCGCTCGCCGGCCGAGCTGCTGAGCGTGACCGCGGCGACAGCGGCGATCCTGGCCGCCGTTACGCACGCGGCGCCCGCTGGCACGCGAGCGTTTCATCCGGCGGGGATGGCCGACCCGGAAGGGTTCCTGGCGATGGGCTGCGAGGAGATCATGATCCACACCGACGATATCGCGCGGGGGATGGGGTTGGCGTTTCGGCCACCGGAGGCTCTGGCTCGTCGCGTCCTGCGGCGCCTCTTTCCCTGGGCGCCCACCGACGCAGACCCATGGGCGGCGGTGCGCTGGGCGAGTGGCCGCGCCGCGCTTGGCGATCGCGAGCGGCTCGACGCCGATTGGTACTGGCAGTGCGCACCGCTTAGCGAGTGGGACGGCACGATCAAGCGGCGAACGGCGCCACCGGCCTGGACTTAAAGCGGCGGGCAGCAGTGTTGTCACCGCCACCAACCGTAGGGGCGCTGCTCGCCGCGCCCGTGGCGCGGAGCGCCACCTCGGTCGTGCGACGAGGCAAACCCCGGCGTCGCTAACCCGGCGGTCAACTGCCCGGCAAATCGCTGTAACCGCTCAGTCCGCTTCCGGCTCCGGGGTGATCCCGCCGTTCCCCGCCGCGCCGTCGAGTTCCCGCAAGGCCGGGTTCGCCAGCATCGAGAGGGCGACCAGAACGACGGCGGCGGAGATACCGGCCAAGAGGGCGCGCACGCCAATCGTCTCGGTCAGAAAGCCACCGAGCAACACCCCGAGCGGCGACGCGACCATCACCGCCGCCATGAAGGCGCCAAAGACGCGGCCGCGAATCGTCTCCGGGATGCGCTCATGCAGCACGGTGATGGCGAGCGGGTTGATCAGGCCAGCACCGGCCCCGCTGATGACCAGGGCAAGGAGAGCGACCCACAGGTGAGGCTCTACCGCGAGCAGAAACA
>JACCSN010000873.1 GCA_013812985.1 Hyphomicrobiales bacterium
ACATAGCCGAGCTCGTCGGCGATGCCGCAGCGCCAGGTCGGCACGTTCTTCAATATCGGTTTCTCGCCGGTGTAGAACTGGATGATGTCCGGCACGTAGGCGTAGACCGCCTTGTCGTCGGCCACGCCCGCGCCCGGCGCGTTGACGATCGTCACACGGCCCGCCCGATAGAGATCCATGAGGCCGGAGACGCCGAGCGTGGAACCGCGCCGGAACGACAGCGGGTCGAGGAAGCTGTCGTCGATCCGCCGATACACCACGTCGACGCGCTGGCGGCCGCGCGTCGTGCGCATGTAGAGATAGCCGTCCTCGACGAAGAGGTCCTGCCCCTCGACCAGCTCCACGCCCATCTGGTCGGCCAGGAACGAATGCTCGAAGAACGCCGAATTGTGGATGCCCGGCTTCAGCACGACGAGCTTCGGGTCGCCCGGGCACGCCGGGGCGACGATCTGCAGCGTCTGCCTCAGTACCTCGGGGTAATGCGAGACGGACGCTACCCGGTGTTTGGCAAAAAGTTCCGGAAACAAGTGCATCATCGTCTCGCGGTTCTCCAGCATGTACGAGACGCCCGACGGCGTGCGCAGGTTATCCTCCAGCACGTAAAACTCGTTCTCGCTGACCCGGACGATGTCGACCCCGATGATATGGCTGTAAACGTTCAGGGGCGGCGCGAAGCCGACCATTTCCGGCAGATAGGCCTCGTTGTTGAGCACCAGCTCCGCCGGAATGCGCCCTGCGCGGACGATCTCCTGCCGGTGATAGACATCGTACAGGAAGGCGTTCAGGGCTCGCACGCGCTGCTCGATGCCGCGCTCCAGGACCCGCCACTCGGCCGCGGAGATGATCCTCGGCACCAGGTCGAAGGGGATCAGCCGCTCCAGCGCGTTCTCCGCGCCGTAGACGGAAAAGGTGATGCCGAGGCGGCGAAACAAGCTCTCCGCCTCCTGCTGCTTACGCCTCAGGCCAAGCTTGGAATGCGCATTCAGCCATTCCGCGACGAGCCGGTATGCCGGGCGGACTTTGCCGTCGCCGCCCAACATCTCGTTGAAAGCGGCTTCCGGCCGGACCTCGAAGTCCTGAATATTGACGATCGGCGCAGCCCTCCCGAATGGGGAGGTTAGTGAAAGCCAAGGGCCCGGTCACGCCTCAAAGTGAGGCGGGGTTTGCCTGGGCAATGAGCACGAATCGCCGCTATCCTTCTGACGCGGCGTCCTGCTCAAGGGCGCTGCCTCCCTCCGCGCAAGACCGAGGGACGCAATCGCGGCAATGGTCGAAGGCCCCGACCACACTCAGCCTGGGTGGCCCTTCTCGGCAGGAAGAAAGCCTTCATCCAGAATCTCCTGGAGGGAATACGGGTTTGCTTCGGGAAAAGCGTCAAGCGGGAGCTTGGTCTCGCCGGCAGCCTTCAACCGGGCAATCCGATATTGCTTGTCCACAACGTCGCGGGGATACGAGCGAAGGCTGGGACTGTCGCTCAGCGTCGAACCCAGCTGATCCCTTTGCTCCAACAAGGAAGCCGCCCAGCTCACGCTCCGAACTTCGGGCTGAAAGATCTGGGCTGCCGGCACATTCGCGACGGCGCTCTGAGAAGGAATAGCTCAGGCCGGCAGCCGCTGCTTGACCTTGGCCATCTCCGCCCAAGGGTCGCCGCCGAGCCGCGCCAGGCGAACCGGCACGGTCTCCACATTGAAGGCCGCGGGATCGAGCGTCTCAGACAGTTCGTCCCAGCTGATTGGCGTCGCTACCGGCGCGCCGGGCCGGGAGCGGGTCGAATAGGGCGCCACCGCTGTCGAGGTCGGGTCGTTGCGCAGATAGTCGATGAAAATGCGCCCCTTCCGCGCCGCAATGGAAATCTTCGACAGGAAACGCTCCGGCTGTTCCGCCGAGATCCGATCGGCGACCGCTTTGGCAAAAGCCTTGACCGTCGGCCAATCCTGCCGCCGTTCGATCGGCGCCACGAGGTGCAGACCCTTGCCGCCCGTCGTTTTCACAAAGGTCCGCAGGCCCATGCCTTCAAGGATGGCGCGGATGTCGCGGGCAGCGCCGATAACGTCGGCAAAGCCAATCCCTTCGCCCGGATCGAGATCGAAGATCACCTGGTCCGGGCGATCCGTCCGGTCCACCTTGGCGCCCCAGGGATGCACTTCCAGGACGCCCATCTGCACGATCGCGACGAGCCCTTTCTCGTCCCGGATGAAGAGGAAGGCGCCGGATTCCTCAAAGCCTGAGACCTCCACCTGCCCCAGTTCGGCGGGCACGCCGGAGCCCGCGTGGCGCTGGTAGAAGCATTTCTTCTCCCGCCCCGCCGGGCAGCGGACCAGCGAGATCGGCCGGTTGGCGACATGCGGCAGCATGAAGGGAGCGACGGCGAGGTAATATTCGGCGAGCGCCCGTTTGGTCGTCCCCTGTTCCGGGTAGAGCACCTTGTCCGGGCTGGTCAGCCGCACGCCGGCGATCTCGATCGCTTCCTTCGCCGCGGCCATGTTCAAGCCCTCTCCAGCATGGCTGTGACGACCGATGGCCGCGCCTCAGGTTCGAGCTGGTCGAAGGTGCATTGGCGCGGCGCCTTGTCCAGCCGCCAGCGCAGGAGCTTCGTCCCATGGCGGAAGCGGTCTCCGGTCACGTGATCGTAGCGCACCTCGACGACCAGTTCGGGATGGAGATTCTCCCATTCGCCGGAGCGCTCGGTGCTCCAGCGGCTCGGGCCGCCCGGCGCCTTGCCGGTGAACCCCGATCCGCCCCGCAAGGCTTCCAGTCTTGCCGTGAGCGCCGCGCGGTCCAGATCGGCGAAGGAGGATGTGAAGCCGACGTGGTCGAGCAGCCCCTGGTCGTTGTAAAGGCCGAGGAGCAGCGAGCCGACTTCGCGGCTGTTCGTCCCGTAGCGAAAGCCGCCGACGACGCAATCGGCGGAGCGTAGCCGCTTGATCTTCAGCATGGCGCGCTCGCCCGCTTCGTAACGACCGTCGAGCCGCTTCGCTACCACGCCGTCGAGCGCCCCGCCGGCTTTGTCCAGCCAACGCTGCGCCTCCTCCGGATCGCGCGTGTAGGGCGACAGGCGGAGGCTCGGGGCCCCCGCCGCCGATAACTCATGAAAGCTCTCCAGGGCGGCGCGCCGCATGGCCAACGGCGCCTCGACGAGGCTCTCGCCGGTGACGTCGAGCAGCATGTCGAACAGGATGAAGATGGCAGGCGTCTCGGCGGAAAGCTTCCGGATCCGGCTTTCGGCCGGGTGCAGGCGCATCTGCAGCGCGTCGAAGGACAGGCTCTCGCCTTCCGGGATGGCAAGCTCCCCATCGAGGACGAAGCGCTCGCCCGATAGCGATCTGATGAGGGCGACGATCTCGGGAAAATAGCGGCCCAGCGGTTTGCCGGATTTGGCGTAAAGCTCCACCTCGCCGCCGTCGCGAAAGGCGAGGCAGCGGAAGCCGTCCCATTTGGGCTCGTATTGCCAGCCTTCGTCCTGCGGAAGTTGTTCGACCGACCGCGCCTCCATCGGTTCGAAGATAGGCGCGGCGGAGTCGGGCGCCGCCGACGCGCCGCTCCCCTGCCCAGATTTTCGCACCCGTCGCGCCATGGGTTCAGCTCGAATAAGGCGACGCCAGCATACGCCCCTTGCCGAGGAATGATTCGCACAGCTGTATAAATTTTCCTATCTCGCCCATCTTGGACCCGATCCGACTTCGACGCCGCCACGCTGGCGAAACGGCGAACATTCCGGAGGGGCTCCATTGCGAACGCAAGTCGGGATTATCGGAGCCGGGCCGGCCGGCTTGCTCCTGTCGAAGCTTCTGCACGATCAGGCTATCGACAATGTCGTCCTGGAACGGCGGAGCGCCGAATACGTGCTGGGCCGGATCCGGGCGGGTGTCCTGGAGCAGGGCACGGTCGACCTCCTGGCGCAAGCTGGGGTGGCGGAACGGCTCGGTCGCGAGGGACTCGTCCACCACGGAATCGAGATCGCCTTCGAAAGCCGCCGGGCGCGGATCGACTTCGCCGATCTCACGGGAAAATGCGTCACCATCCACGGCCAGACGGAAGTTACGCGCGATCTCATGAACGCGTTGCTGGCGCACGGCGCCGGCCCGCTCTATGAGCGCGAAGCGATGCGTGTCGAGGTGATCGCTGGTCCTCGGCCAAGCATCGTGTTCAAGAACGCGCATGGTGAAGGTGCGCTTGAGTGCGATTTCGTGGCCGGATGCGACGGATTTCACGGCGTCAGCCGCATGAGCGTGCCGCCGGCCGCGATCACGACGTACGAGCGCGCTTACCCGTTCGGCTGGCTTGGTATCCTTTCAGAGACCCCGCCCATCTCCGACGAGCTCATATACGTGAACGACGTGCGCGGCTTTGCGCTCTGCAGCATGCGGAGCCGGGAACTCAGCCGCTACTACGTCCAATGCTCGCTCGCGGAACAGGTCGAGGACTGGCCCGACACGCGCTTCTGGGACGAGCTTTGCGCTCGCCTCGGCCCGGAACTGGCCGGCCAACTCGTCACCGGTCCGTCGACGGAAAAAAGCATCGCGCCGCTCCGCAGCTTCGTGGCTGAGCCGCTCCGCTTCGGCCGGCTGTTCCTCGCCGGCGACTCGGCTCACATCGTGCCGCCGACGGGCGCCAAGGGCCTCAACCTCGCCGCTTCCGATGTCCGCTACCTGGCGGAAGGACTCATCGAATTCTACCGGTCAGGCTCGACCGTCGGGCTCGACAGCTATTCGGCGCGAGCCCTGAAGCGCGTCTGGCAGGCGGAGCGTTTTTCCTGGTGGATGACCTCGCTCCTGCATCTTTTCCCGGATTCAGGCGCGTTCGGCGGCAGGATGCAGCTGGCCGAGCTCGACTACCTAGCCAGCTCGCGCGCCGCCGCGACGACGCTCGCAGAAAACTATGTTGGGCTGCCGCTCTAGGGCGGGGACCGATCGGCGCGGAGCCACACTCGAACATGCCTTGCGCTTGGCCCGACCCATCGCACCCGAACGGGAGCACCGACGGCAGGACCGCGGCGGCTTTCGCCGGGGCAGGATGCTTCAGGCCGGCGCGCTGTCCGCCGCGATCCGGTCGAGCGCGGCCATTGTGTCCTTTGGCAGATCGAGGTCGGCCGCCGCAAGATTTTCGCGCAAGTGTCCGACCGACGACGTGCCGGGGATCAGCAGGATGTTGGGCGCGCGGCGGAGCAGCCAGGCGAGCGCCACCTGCATCGGCGTCGTGCGGAGCGCCTTGGCCGCGTCGGACAACGCCGTCGATTGCAGCGGCGTGAAGCCGCCGAGCGGGAAGAACGGCACATAGGCGATGCCCGCGGCGGCAAGCTCGTCCACCAGCGTGTCATCGTCCCGGCGCGCGAGATTGTACTGGTTCTGCACGCAGACGATTTCCGCAATGCGGCGCCCCTCGGCAACCTGCCTGGACGTCACGTTGCTGAGTCCGATCTGGCGAACCAATCCCTGCCGCTGCAGCTCGACGAGCTCCGTCAGCGGCGCCTCGATCGAACCCTCGGCCGGCCCGTGCGCGTCGAACATGATGCGCAGGTTGACGACATCGAGCACGTCCAGGCCCAGATTGCGGAGGTTGTCGTGCACCGCGCTCGTCAGATCCTCGGCCGAGAATGCCGGGTTCCACGAACCGTTCTCGCCGCGCCGCGCACCGATCTTGGTGACGATCACGAGGTCTTCGGGATAGGGGTGGAGCGCCTCGCGGATGAGTTGATTGGTGATGTGGGGACCATAGTAATCACTCGTGTCGATGTGATCGACGCCGCTCGCCGCCGCCTCGCGCAGCACCGCGAGCGCGCCATCGCGGTCCTTCGGCGGCCCGAAAACGCCCCGTCCGGCGAGCTGCATCGCGCCGTAGCCGAGACGCTTGAGGGTGCGCCTCCCGAGCGTGAACGTTCCGGCTTTGCTGATATCGGTCATGGCCTGTCTCCCCTGGATCGACCGCAATGTAGGCAGGCCCGCCTTGCGCGATAATAGGTCACAGTCGTTCGAGCTGTTCGGGACGGTGAATATTGGCGGCGGGCATTGACGAAACGACCGCGTTCGCGGAACCGTTTCCCTGCCATCTTGGGCGTTTTGACCTCCCCCGCGCCGCTCGGGGCGTCACCTGGACGCAGCCGCTCATGAGCGCGCACCCTCGTTCGGGCGGTGACGAATAGCTCGCAGCCGCTCGCGAAACCGCGCCGAATTGGCTAGAACGCCATAAAATGAGCCGCGTTCGGCCGGGGAGGAAGCATGAAGACGGTTCGCTTGACCATGGCGCAGGCGCTGGTGCGCTATCTCATAAATCAGAAGACGGAGATCGACGGCGAGATCGTGCCACTGTTCCCCGGCATCTTCGCCATCTTCGGCCACGGCAACGTCACCTGCCTGTCGGAAGCGCTGGAGGCGGTGAAGGACGAGTTCCCGACCTGGCGCGGGCAGAACGAGCAGTCGATGGCGCTGGCGGCGATCGGCTTCGCCAAGGCCAAGCGGCGGCGGCAGATCATGGTCGCCCTTTCCTCCATCGGGCCGGGCGCCGCGAACATGGTCACCGCGGCGGGCACGGCGATGGCCAACCGGCTGCCGGTGCTGCTCCTGGCCGGCGACGTCTTCGCCAATCGCCGACCCGACCCGGTGCTCCAGCAGGTCGAGCATTTCGGCAACCCGACCACCACCGTGAACGACGCCTTCCGCGCCGTGACGCGCTATTGGGACCGCATCACGCACCCGGAACAAATCATCTCGTCGCTGCCGCAGGCGGTGGCCGTCCTGCTCGATCCGGCCGATTGCGGCCCGGTCTTCCTCGGCCTCTGCCAGGACACGCAGGAGCTCGCCTTCGATTACCCGAAAACCTTCTTCGAGCCGCGGGTGCATCACATCCGCCGCGCCCGGCCCGACAAGGACGAGATTCTCCGCGCGGCGACGCTGCTGAAATCCGCGCGGAAGCCGCTCGTCATCGCCGGCGGCGGGGTGCGCTATTCCGGCGCGGAGGACGCGATCACCGCGTTCGCCGAGAAGCATGGTCTGCCGGTCGCCGAGACAATCGCCGGGCGCGCGTCGCTCGTCCACGACCATCCGCAAAATATCGGGCCGATCGGGGTGATCGGCTCGGCGTCGGCCAATGTCCTGGCCGGCGAGGCTGACGTCATCATCGCGGTCGGCACGCGGCTGCAGGATTTCACCACCGGCTCGTGGTCGGTGTTCTCGCCGGAGGCGGAGTTCGTGGCGATCAATGCCGGCCGCTTCGACGCGCACAAGCACCGGGCCCACGCGGTCGTGGGAGACGCGCGGGAAAGCCTTGTCGGGCTCGGCGCCGCGCTGGGCTCGTGGAGCGCGGACCGCGACTGGATGGAGCGCGCCCGCGATGAATACGGC
>JACCSN010000908.1 GCA_013812985.1 Hyphomicrobiales bacterium
CCGTCACGCGGCCCGATAGGCGGCGCAGACATATTTCAGTTCGGTGTATTCGGCCGTGCCGTGGCGTCCGCCTTCGCGGCCGAGCCCCGATTGCTTGATCCCG
This sequence comes from Hyphomicrobiales bacterium, assembly GCA_013812985.1. The sequence continues at coordinate 104 of JACCSN010000908.1, forward strand.
CCGAACGGGATCGGATGGCCGGTCATCTTCACGCAATTCACCGCGACCATGCCGTAAGCGAGGGCATCCGTCATCCGGCAGATCCGGTCGTGGTCACGGGTATAGAGGTAGGCCGCAAGACCGTATTCGGTGTCGTTCGCTCGCGCGATCACCTCCGCCTCGCTGTCGAAGGGGGCGACCGCGGCGACGGGCCCGAACGTCTCCTCCTGGAAGATCGCCATGCTCTCGTCGGCGTCGGCGAGGACGGTCGGCGCGTAGAAAAGGCCGCCTCGCTCGCGCCGCCGGCCGCCGGCAAGGAGCCGGGCGCCACGGGACACGGCGTCGTCGACGTGGACCTGGCATTTCGTCACCGCACGCTCGTGCATCAATGGGCCGACTTCGACGCCCGGCTCGAATCCGTTGCCGACCTTCAGCGCCTTCACCCGCGTTGCAAAGCGCTGCACGAAGTCCTCGTAAATGTCCGCGTGGACGAAGAATCGGTTGGCCGCCAGGCAGTCCTGACCGGTCGTCTGGAATTTCGCCGCAAGCGCCGCCTCGACCCCCTCATCGAGGTCGACATCGGGAAACAGAATGAAAGGCGCGTGACCGCCGAGCTCCATGGACATGCGCTTGACCGTATCGGCGCCCTGTCGGAGCAGCTTCCTGCCGATCTCTGTGGAGCCGGTGAAGCTGACGGCGCGCACCAGCGGGTTGGCGCAGAGCTCGCCTACGATCGGCTCCGGGGCGCCGGTCACGACGGAGAACACGCCGGCCGGGATGCCTGCCCGCTCACCAAGTTCGGCGAGCGCGAGCGCGGAGAACGGCGTCTCCGATGCCGGGCGAACCACCATTGTGCAGCCGGCAGCCAGCGCCGCGGCGGCCTTGCGCGTGATCATAGCGGACGGAAAATTCCACGGCGTCACCGCCGCCGTCACGCCGACCGGCTCGCGTCGGACACTCATATGACGGTTCGGGAGGTGGCTCGTCGGCGTCTCGCCGTCGATGCGCTTGGCTTCCTCCGCGAACCATTCGACGAAGCTCGCGGCGTAGTCGATCTCGCCGCGAGATTCCGCCAGCGGCTTGCCCTGTTCGAGCGTCATGAGGATCGCGAGATCCTCGCGGTTCGCCATCATGAGATCATGCCAGGCGCGCATGATTCTCGAGCGCTCCTGCGGCGGCAGCGACCGCCAGGGGCCGAACGCCGCCTGGGCCGCCCCGATGGCTTGCCGCGTCTCGCTCGCGCCCATATCGGGGACGTAGCCGATGACCTCGCCCGTGGCAGGATCGGTGACCTCGACCGTGGCGCCGGACCGCGCCGTGCGCCAACGGCCGCCGATCAAGGCGAATTCCCGAAACAGCCTCTGGTCGGAGAGGCGGCCCAAGGCCGCCGACCTGTTCTTCGAAATCGGGGAAGGCGCATCCACAAGCGCGCCGGCACCGGCAAGAGCATGCAAAGTCATGGCTGTCCTTCCGCGCCGAATCCGATCCGGAGCCTATCCGCGCGGGGCCGGAAAGTGCTTCGGAAATCCGCCCGCGACGCAGATGGAACGCCCGCGGAACCAGGCCAGCCGCGAGGATTATTCCGCGCCTGCGAAACGGGCATCATGCGCTCCCGCCCGCGAGAACATGGAGGGGCAGTCCCTCTCCCTCCTTCACTGACTTGGTCACGACGTAGCTGTAGTAGCGCGCGATCCCGAGGCCTCGTTCCAGCAGCCCGTCGATCAGCCGCTGATAGGCATCAATGTCGGGGACGACCACCTTCATCAGATAGTCGACGCCCCCGCCAGTCGCTTGGCAGTCGATGATTTCGGGCGCGTCGCGAATGGCGCTCTCGAACCGCTCGAAATCGGTGGCCGCGTGCTCGCGGAGCTCGATCTCCACCATCACCACCGTCGCCGGTCCGAGCTTCTTCGGGTCGATCCGCGCCTGATACCCGGTGATCACACCTGTATCCTCCAGCCGTTTGAGGCGCTCCCAGCAGGGACTCGGCGTCAGGTGAACGGCCGCCGCGAGCTTCACCTTGGACATGCGTCCGTCCCGCTGCAGAGCGCTGAGAATGCCAAGGTCGTATCGATCGAGCTTCGGGCGGGCCATCAAAGACCGCCTGACTTGGGCGGAAAGCGTCCACTAATAGATGAACGAGCCTCGTTTGTCGTCATGCCATGGCTCGACCATGGCATCCATTCCGTGACATCGCCGCCCCGCTCCGGCGCCGATCCTGACGGAACATTCCTATTCAACAAGGGACAGAGTCCGTACCCCCCTCGCGGGCGGAACGGAATGGATTGCCGGGTCAAGCCCCGGACGCTCTCCCTTGGTCAAGCCCGGCAATGACGACAGGGCGTGGAAGGCGGTCAGGCTCGCCGTCATGCTCAGCTCTCGATCACGGTTCCGAGCCCACGATTCCGCGCCACCCAGAACGCATGGACCGCGATCGCGGTGTCCTGGAC
>JACCSN010000923.1 GCA_013812985.1 Hyphomicrobiales bacterium
GCCGAGCATGGTCGCCCAGATCAGGAGGAAGACGATCAGTTCTTCCGTCCAGAAAACGGGAAGGCCGATCGCATAGCGGTTCACCACTTGGAAAAGCGTCATCGCCATCATCAGGGAAAAGGCCGCCGCCATGGCGACCTTGGCTGCGGTCATGATTGCTCCCGTGACGCGAGAGAGCATATGCCATTTCCCCGTGAGGGCCCGATCCGCCAGGATCGGGCGCCGGGCCGCGGGCTGGCGATCAGGTCGCGCGGATCTGGGCGAGGAGGTCGGTCGCCTGTGAAGCGGCCGCGAATTCGTCCTGCACGGGAACAAGCGCCGCCTGGAACGGGACGAGATCCGGCTCATTCACGGCGATCGGGCTTTCGCTTTTCAACTTGTCGAACCAGCCCTGCTGACGCTGGAAGTGATTGGCGCGCTGATCGACAGCGGCTTCGGCCGCCGCCTTGGTGAGCGCCTCCTGCTGCTCGGCCGCAAGGCCGTCGAAGAAGCCCGTGTTGATGGCGAAGGAGCCGTCGTTGAGGATATGCTGGGTCATGGAGAGGAACTTGGTCACCTCATAGATTTTATAGGTGTATCCGACCTCCAGGCTTCCCTCCATGGCGTCGACGACGCCTGTCTGCAGCGCCGAGTACATTTCCGGCGCCGGAATAGGCGTCGGCAGGGCTCCGAGATGCGAGAAGGTGCGGACGAAGACCGGGGCCTCCGGCAGGCGGATCTTGATCCCCGCGAAATCGGCCGGCTTCTCGATGGCTTTCGTGCGCAGGAAGGTGTTGCGGTAGCCGCCGGTGAGCCAGTTCAGAAGCGTGATGTTGCCGTTCTGCTCAAGGCGTTGCGCCAGGTCGGCGCCTATCGGGCCATCGACCACCCGCTGCCAGTGGTCAAAATCCTTGTAGAGGTAGGGCAGGGCGATGATGCCGAATTGCGGCACATAGCTGGAGTAGATGCCGCCCTCTCCGTAGCCCATCTCGAGCACGCCGAGCGAAACGGACTCGATGATCTCCCGTTGGCCGCCCATTTGCGCCGCCGGCAGGATGGTCACCTTCAGGCTTCCGCCGGAATATTCCGCCACCTTCCGCGCGAAGACTTCCGCGGTAAGCTGCTGCTCGGACTCAAGCGCGGTGTGATGCGCGAGCCGGATTTCGCGTGCGGATTGGCCCAGCGCCAGCGAAGGCATGGCCAGCCCGCCGACAATCCCGGTGCCGAGCAGCGTGTTGAAACGACGTCGGCTCACCGTGAATTCGGTCATGTATCTCTCCCGTGTTGAGGGCTCCCGGCGCTCATGCCGCGCCATCAAAGGCCTGGACCCGTTCCCGCAGTCATAACGATCTTGAACGAAGGTGTAAAGTTTGTCCAATATCCAGCAAGCAAGTTGCTGTATGTGGAACAAAAATCAGAAAGCAAATTTAGGCTACAGGAGCTGGGTTGAGTGGAGAGCCCAAAGGCGAGAACTGGTCCCAGTATCTGTCCCGGACTATCGCTCCGAGTTCGCGCCCCAGCGAGGCCAAGCTGTCGATCATCGCTTCGCGGATCGCGGGAGCCGTGGTGGCCGTCATGAAGGAAAGGGCGACCCCGATCGTCTCCTCGTCGGACACTTTTACGGCGATCGCGACAGCGTCTATCCCGCGTCCGGCCATGTCGCGGAGGTCCAGCCAGCCACGCGCACGGCCTTCGGCGATCTCCAAGAGGAAATCCTGTCTTGAAACGTCGTAATAGGGATCCTCGTTCACCAGCCTGTCCGGAAGACGCCGGCGCAGCTCGTCATCGTCGCAGCGGGACAGAATGGCCTTCCCGATGGCCACCGTGAACGCCGGAAGAATCGAGCCCTCCGGAATGACGAAGCGAACGGCGCGAACGCCTTCCCGCATGCGCAGAATGATGCAATCGAGACCTCGATTGATCGCGATATAGCCGCTTGCCGGAAACCGGCGGACAAGCTTCCCGAGTTGCCCATCGATGCGGTCGAGCGGCACTTCGCTCGTCCGATAGAGCGAACCAATGCGGAAGAGCTCGGGCCCGGTCTGATATAGCCGCTCCAACGTGCGTTCCACGTAGCCGGCTGTTTCGAGCTCCTTCATGGTCCGGGAGACGGTGCTCTTGGGCAGCCCATGGGCGTTGGCGAGCTCGGTCACGCCCAGGCGGCGAGAGTGTTCCGAAAAGGAAGAAAGCAGCTTGAGGGCGTTCGACATGGACGACATATCCCACCCGTAGCAACAAGGCGCGAGCCGATGCAACAAGCATTTACTGCGGAGGATGCTATGCGGTCGGTGATCCAAGCTTACGAACGCGCCACGACCGGCACATAGTCCTCCAGTTCCTCCTCCGCCATGACGAGCGTGCGGCCGAGCTCGGCGGATTTGTAGAGCGCCATGAGGATCTCGGTGACGGCGACGCCGTCGTGAAACGTCTCGACGGGCGTGCGGCCGGTGCGGAAGCACTCCACCATGTGGCGGTTCTCGTCGACATAGCCGTAGATGCCGGCCTCGTCCTCCAGCACCGGCATCAGGCCCTGCTCGGCGTTCTGCTTCTCGACGAGGTCTTCCCCCGCCGCGCCCTGCACGGCGCGAGACATGAAGACCTTCAGGCCGGTCCCGAGCGAGTTGAACTCCATCGAATATTCGGGGCCGAGCAGCTCGAGCTGGATCCGGAGTCCTGGCCCGACATAGGCCCAGGAGGTGGTCGCCTCCACCACCGCCTCATTGCCGTCCGGGTCCTCGAAGGTCAGCATGCCGCGGGCGAAATCCTCGCTGGGCCGGGTCGCATAGTCCACCTCGTCGCCCATGCGCGCCTTCAGCTCGTCCGAATAGTGACGGCGCGTCCATTTCAGGTTGGCGACCGACCCGGTGGCGGTCTTCAGGCGGAGCGAATTCCGCGGCGCGCCCGGCTCGGTGAGCAGGAAGCGCGCCGCCTCGATGCTGTGGCACATCATGTCGAGGAGCACGCCGCCGCCCTGCCTGTCGCCCTGCCAGAACCACGGCTCGTGCGGCCCGCTATGCTCCTCCGCCGCGCGGGCGAGATAGGGCCGGCCGGTGGCCGGGACCGCCCGCCGCCAGATGATCGCCTTGCCACGCTGCACCGGAGTCGCAAAAACCTGGTTCTCCAGGTAGCCGTGGTTGAGCCCGGCATCCTCGGCGAGCCGCAGCATCTCGCGGGCTTCGGCAAGCGTGCGGGCGAGCGGCTTCTCGCAGGCCACGGCGACGACCTTGGAGCGGCCTTGCTTGACGAGGCCATGCAGCGTGCGCATCGCCTCCAGGCGGGTATCGTTCGGCGACAGGATCCACAGCGCGTCCACATCGGGGGCGGTGCAGAGCGCCTCCAGGGACTCGTAGGTGCGGCATTCCCCAAGGCCAAGTTCGGCGACCGCCGCCGCCAAGGCGTCGCGCCTGGCGGACGTGCGGCTGTAGACGCCAGTCACCTCGACATTGCGCACCGAAAGCATCGATTTCAGGTGAAAATGCGCGATGAAGCCGCTGCCGACGAAGCCGATCCGCAACACCGGTTTCGGAAGGCTGGCGTTCATGGTCGATCCTCTTCGCTCAGCCGGAAGCGTTGATTGCGTCGATCGGTTTTGCATGACTTTTTCTGAGCATCTGACATCTGTGAATCCAGTAGCGACGAGCATCGTCGTCATGCCCGCAGCTGGCTCTGCCGTCCATAGATGAGCATGAGGAGGAGGAGCACGGCGCCGAAAATCACCTGCCGCCCCCAGAAATCGATCTCCAGCGTGGTGAGCACGCTCTGCAGGAGCGTCAGCGCGATCGCTCCCGCCGCGGTGCCCGTATAGGTGCCGGAGCCGCCGGCGAGCGAGGTGCCGCCGATCACGACCGCGATGATGGACGGGAGCACATACCGGTCGCCGACGCTGATGAAGGAGTTCACCGTATAGCCGAGCAGGCAAAGCCCGCCGAGCCCGGCGAGCAGGCCGGAAAGGCCGTAAAGCAGGATGCGGAGCCGGCCGACGCGCCGGCCGCTGAGGATCGCGGCGCGTTCGTTCGAGCCCATGGCGTAGAG
>JACCSN010000950.1 GCA_013812985.1 Hyphomicrobiales bacterium
TGCCTGAGGAGATGAAGCGGCAGCTTCGCCATGCGCCCTCCCCCCCGCCTTCGGCCACGCCCGGATTGACTAGGAAGCCGCCCGTTCTTAGCTAGAATGCAGAGCGGGGCAAAGCGGATGGGATCGATGGACGGGCAGAGCGTGACCCTTTCGGACAACGCCGTTCGGCGGATTTCGAGAATCCTCGGCGCCGAGCCGGCCGGCACGTCGCTGCGCGTCAGCGTGGAGGGCGGCGGCTGCTCCGGCTTCCAGTATCGCTACGACCTGGTGCGCGACGAGCCCGCCGCCGACGATGTGGTGCTCGCTCGCGACGGCGCCCAGGTGCTGATCGATCAAATCTCGCTGCAATATATGGGCGGCTCGGAAATCGACTTCGTCGACGATCTGATGGGCCAGTCCTTCCAGATCAGGAACCCGCTCGCCTCCGCCTCCTGCGGCTGCGGCACGAGTTTTACGATTTAGCCCCTTACATTCGAAGCGCCCTGATGCGCATCGCCACCTGGAACATCAACGGCGTCAAGGCGCGGATCGACAACCTGCTCCGCTGGCTGAAGGAGGCGTCGCCCGACGTTGTCTGCCTGCAGGAGATCAAGTGCCAGGACGAGGGCTTCCCGGCTGGCCCGATCGAGGAGCTCGGCTACCAGGTCGCCGTGCATGGCCAGAAGGGTTTCCATGGCGTCGCGCTCCTGTCGAAGAGCGGGATCGAGGACGTTCGGAAGGGACTGCCTCCGGTCGAGGGCGATATTCAATCGCGCTTCGTCTCGGGGCTGATCGCGAACGACGGCGTGGTCCGCGTCGCCTCGTGCTACATGCCGAACGGCAACCCGATCGGGACGGAGAAGTTCGCTTACAAGCTCGCCTGGCTCAAGCGCCTGGAGGACTGGGCTCGGGCGGAGCTCGAACGCGAGGAGCCGCTGGTCATCGCCGGCGATTACAACATCATCGCGACGCCGCTCGACGCCAAGTATCCGAACAACTGGGTCACCGACGCGCTCTACACGCCCGAGGCCCGCGCCGCCTTCCGGCGAATTTCAGCGCTCGGATTGACGGACGCGGTGCGCGCCGTCGACGACGGCGGCGGCATCTACACCTTCTGGGATTACCAGGCCGGCGCCTGGCAGCGCAACAACGGCATCCGCATCGACCACATCCTCCTGTCGCCGGAATCCGCCGATCGCCTCCGCCAAGCCGGCATCGACCGCCACACCCGCGCCTGGGAGAAGCCGTCCGACCACGTGCCGGTCTGGGTGGAGCTGGGGTGAATCATCGAGTCAGTGACGATCTGGAGCTATTTCCGAATAATTCGGACCCCGAGAGTCGCTTTCCTTGAATCAACCGTCATCCCGGTTCGGCTGCAGGCCGAGACCGGGACCCATAGACTCCGGCAGGACGATCGGGTGTCTCGACGCTGATCCAATATTTCCGCTTTGCTTCGGAGTTTATGGGTCCCGGTCTTGCCGCTCACGCGGCAAACCGGGATGACAAAGCATGGATGTGGCGCAAAAGGATTTGAGATCGCCCTAATTCGTCGGGCGTGAACGTGCTACGATCGTGTGATGAAGCTTCCGCTCGCGTGCATATGGGCAGCTCTCTGCCTGGCAACCGCCGGCGAGGCCGGCGCCGCGTGCAAATGCAGAGCCAAGGGCGTGATCGCCGCGGAAGGCCAGACGCTTTGCATCAGGACGCCGGAGGGCCCCCGGCTCGCCCGTTGCGGCAAGGTGTCGAACGTGGCCTCCTGGACCTTTCTCGACGGACCCTGCCCGCAGGCTGCGGTCCAGAGCCCGCGGAGCCTCGCCTCGACGCGGTGGTCGCGCCGCGCCATCCCTCTCCCCTTGGAAGGGGGCTAGCGCAGGCCCGCGACGTTGCGGGACACCCAGTCCTCGGCGAGAGCGGCCGCCTGCCGGCGTTCTTCGTCGTCTGCCATGACGGATAGCTCATCGTAGCGCGCCTGGAGTTCCGGGTCGCCTGGGTTCGTCAGCTGCGCGATGGAAAGCCACATCAGGCCGTCGATCGGCCGCCGCGCCACCCCGACGCCTTCAAACAGCATGGCCCCGAACTCCGCCTGCGCGCCGACATGGCCCTTCCGCGCGGCGAGCTTGAACCAGCGCGCGGCCTGGCGTTCGTCCTTGTCGCCGCCCTGCCCCGCCAGCAGCATCGAGGCCAGCGCGTATTGCGCGTCGGGGTCGCCGAAATACGAAGCCGCGTAGTTGAAATAGCGGCGCGCGCGGCCGGGATCGGCGTTCACCTTGCCGGGTATGCCCGCCTGGTAATAGCCGCCGAGCTTGACGAAGGCGTTGGCCACGAACGGCGCGTCGGGGCCGTTCGGGTTACCGTCGGCGTATTCGTTCGCGACCTTGGCGAAGAGCTCCATGGCGCGCTTGTCGTCCGCGTTGACGAGGTCGCCCGTCTGGTACATGCGCCCGAGCTTCCAGAGTGCAGCCGGATGGCCCTTGTCAGCGGCGAAGTTCAGCGCCTCCAGGGCGGTCTGGGCATCCCCGGCCTTGTAGGCCTGGTAGCCGGAGCGGAAGGCCTCGCCCGGCGACAGGTCAGGTTCGAGCGCGGCCGCGGGGCCCGCGCCGAAGCTGGCGACAAGGAGGCAAACGAAAAACTCAAACGTCCGCATAGGTCACCGTCTCGGCGGCCCCACCCGGATGGGTGACCGCCCCGTCGCGCGCCGATCCGACGATCTGCGCGTATTTCCAGATCGCGCCGGACCGGTAATCCGTTTCGCGCGGCCGCCAGTCGCGGCGCCGCGCTTCCCAGTCTTCGTCCGAGAGCCGCGCCTCAAGCGTGCCCGCCTCGGCGTCGATCTCGATGATGTCGCCGTCGCGCAGAAGCCCGATCGGGCCGCCGATTGCAGCCTCAGGAGCCACATGGCCGATGCAGAACCCGCGGGTCGCCCCGGAGAAACGGCCGTCGGTGATGAGCGC
>JACCSN010000778.1 GCA_013812985.1 Hyphomicrobiales bacterium
GACTAGAGCCGGCGCCGGCGCCGCTGGAGCCGCCGCTTCGGCCCGAAGCCCCTCCGCTTTGCGGAGAGGACGCCCCGCCGCTGCCTGGAGCCTCGCCGCTCGGGCGCGGCGCCGTCCCACGATGAGCGCCGGAGAACCCCGATCCGCCGCCGGATGTCGAGGCGCCGCGTGTCGGATCGTCGGCGGTGGTGATCCTCGGGCCGGCGCCGACATCGCCGCCCTTCCTGGCCTCGTTCTCGATCTCTCGAGCGGCCCGATCCCAGTGCTCATGCTCCCGGCCATCCGGCCGTCCGTCCCGCTCCCAAAGTTCGTAGGCGCGGGATCTGATGCTTTGCTCGCGGTCGGACGCCATCCTCATTCCTCCAATACGCTGCTCAAGTCCTGACGAGCATAACATGATCCGGCTATTTTCGGGAGCGAGTCCGGCACGGCCGGCCCCAAGCGCGCCGCACGGGCTCCGAATACGCTCCGGCGCCAAGTTCCGAATGCCATGAGGCCTGCTCGCCGGCCGATAGCACCGATGGCGAGCAAGGCCGCATCGAGGTGCGCCGGCGGCGCTGACCAGCGACATCGCCTTCCTGCAGGAGAGCCATGCCTGGCCGGGCTCGGAGGCAATCGGCAAGAACGGCCACGCGGGAGATCAAGACCGGGACGAGTGCCGAGCGAGGTGTTCCAGCCGGAGCGCTTCGGTGCGATCGTGCGAGGCATCAGGGCATCGAGAACGGCCTGTGTCGGGTGCTCGACATGACCATGAACGAGGACCAGATGCGCAACCGTTAGGAGTACGGGCCGAGAACCCGGCCCTCCCGCGGCGTCTGGCCCTCGATCTGACCAAGCTGGAGCCCTCGAAGAGGTTGATGACGGGCAAGCTCAAGCGCACCGGATGGGACGACGCCTACCTGGCCCGACCGCTCCGCCCAAGCCGCAAGAATCTAAATGCGACAGCCCTGGCGAAGATCGAGCACCCGCATTGCCAGTGCGCGCGGGATCGGTTATGAGCCCTATCCGGCCGGGTTTGCCCCCGGCGACTTGAAGCACCCGTAGCTCAGCTGGATAGAGTGCTGCCCTCCGAAGGCAGAGGTCACAGGTTCGAATCCTGTCGGGTGCGCCATTTTCTTGCATATCCGCAGAGGTTTATCAAGACGCTAACTTTGGGCGGTAGAGAACGAAACCAGTCGCGGAAGCGCCACGGAAGCAGCGCGCATCGCGTCGTGTCGCGTGGCAGCGAAATGGCAACGGACCGGTGTGGAGTTCTGATCTCGAAGCGGAATCCAATGGGCGACCCGAGGCTTGCCGAGTTCACAGCCGATTGGCCGTAGCTTGAGTGACCCGCTACGCAGCGGACAAAGCTCAGTCGAGGCCCCACCGCCGGCTATCTCTACGATTCAACGTAGAGTGCAAACATCGCCGCGGCAGCAGCGCTAACAGCTCGCCCTGTGGCGGGCGCGCTGAGGTCGCCCGGATTGACCTCCACCTATCGCCATTAGGTTCTAACCCAAATCACTCGCCGCGCACCAAAAAGCGCGAAGACCCCTGAGGCATGAAGGTCCCAAACTGGATCGGGCAGGCGCTCGCTTCTGGGACCAGCACGCGAAATCACTGACAAGCGTTGACGAGCGCTAATCTCGCCCATATCGACGCTTCTGGAAGTCGGTCCCGATGTGTGAGCTGTTAGGAATGAATGCGAGCTATGCGGCCGATCTCGATATGTCCCTGTCCCTGCTGCGGCCCCGCGGCGGCGAGATTTGCCCCCACTCGGATGGGTGTGGGGCGTGGCGGTCTACGATGGAAAGGTGGCGCGCGTTTTCAAGGAACCGAAGCCCTCGACATAATCTTCGAGCATGGCGGTGCCCGACCACGACCTATGCTCCAGCGCCGTCAGACGTCCGTCGCGCGTAGCGCTGAGAACGATCCGCTGTTCGGTCGCGGGCTGATAGCCGTTGGAGGTGAAAGTCTGGGCGCGAGTGAGAACCAGCTTAACGGGCCGACCGATTTCGCGCGCAGCCATGGCGCAGATTACTTGGTGAGGCCAGAGGTAGCCCTTCCCGCCGAAACCGCCGCCCACGAACGCTTGCCGCACATAGACCTTGCCCAAGGGGACGCGCAGCGCCTCAGAAGGGCCTTTCCGGGCGACCTGAACTTGGTCGAGGACACGTTGAACTCCCGCCAGTGCAAACGGGGTCAGGATCGTGTGCCTGACCGCAGCATCTCAAGCCCAAGTCGAGCTGAATAGAAGCCGATCGAAGTTCGGCGTGGAAAGACAGGGCCTTTGCGCCCGCGGCGTACTGTTCAGTCACTGGCAGTCTGCGCGGGCGTTCTCGCCTACAAGGTTCCGACCGTAGCAGTCCGCGAAGTCCTGCTCGATTTCGATGAAGCGGAGCGTGATCCGGCCTCCGCCAAACGCAACGCTCTTGGTAGATGGTCACCGGGTTCCGGCCAACAACCTAACGGGTGAGGTGTATAATCTGGCCACCAGAACTTGATATCCCGCATAGATGATGCCGAGACCCTCCGCCGCAATGCCGCGGCGGCCCGAAAGGTCCCTGCTGGCCGGGCACTGAAAAGCCACGGGGTCGCGGCGGTCTAATCCAGATTACTACGAAACACTTGGTCGGCGGGGTATTGCCTTCTGCTCCGATCGCCCAAAGAACTGTCTGGAGTTCTTACCGGGTGCGGGGAGGCGATTTCTATAGCGACTCCTGCGGCAATGCCCGCTTCCAGAAGCATTTCGCAAACAAGGTTCGGCGAGAAACCCTGCTCTTGATGAACGTCAGCCAATCTCTGCCCAACGCTTCCGACGCGAAGTATGCCGCCGTTCTCGATACAGTTCGCGACGATTTCCCGGATTTCCTCCGACTGCGGGTGTTGCATCGGACCCTGTCCCCAGGCGTAATTGGAAAGCGACCGTTCTCTAGGATATATCCGATAGGGGATCGGGGATGTGATGCGGGTACGATACCGTACTGATAAAGTGCTCTTTTGGACGGCAGGCGACCATCAGAGGCGCGAGCTGATTCAGCGTGTCTGAGAGCGCTCTTCATTGCCTCGCCCGGGGTGGTTGGCATGGCTGTTTCGATGGCCGTTCTCGCCTTCGGTGATCGTCTTTTCTCTGGTTGGTGAAAACCACCAGAGGGTAACAATGGTGACCAGAGCGAGCGCGACAGCCACGTCGTAACTGCCAAGCCCCACAGCTGCGCCGATGGCGCCGGTCACCCAAAGGCTCGCCGCTGTTGCCGTGCCTTGAACAGAGGTTCCTTGCTTCAGGATTGCGCCGCCACCGATGAATCCGATGCCGGTGATAAGCCCTTCGATTATACGCGCCGTGCCTTCTGGAGAGTTCTGCAATAACGCTTCCGTTGCCTGGATGAAGCCACAGCTTGCCAGGGCGACAAGCGGGAACGTCCGCAAGCCGGCGCTGCGCTCCTCCCGCTCACGGTTCCACCCAATCGGAAAGGCAAGGGCATAGGAAAAAGCCAAAGCCGCCAAGTGAGGCAGTACCGCAAACTTATCCATCATCTACATCCCGCTCCAACTCCGGCCAACCCGCACGCCCGCGTGATCGTTGTGCCGACGCGTCGGACATTCAAGTCCGACGCCCGCTGATCTCACCCGACCGCTGCTCAGCAGGCTTATTCGCCCGGCTGAGGTTCTGGGCGGTATTTATGAGAGAAATATGCGAAAACGCCTGGGGGAAATTGCCGACCTGGCGCCCTGCGGCGGTGTCGTATTCCTCCGCGAGCAGGCCGATGTCGTTGCGCAGCGCCAGAAGCCGTTCGAAGAGCTGCCGGGCCTCGTCGTTTCGCCCCATCAGCACATAAACGTCCGCCAGCCAAAAGCTGCAGGCCAGGAATGCGCCTTCCCCGGCGGGCAATCCGTCTGAAGCTTCCGCCGTGTTGTAGCGCAATACCAGACCATCCACGACAAGGCTGTGCTCGATCGCTTGCACAGTTCCCTTGATGCGATCGTCCGATGCCGGCAGGAAACCCATCGTGGGAAGCAGGAGGAGGCTGGCATCGAGCTGCTTGGAGCCGTAGGATTGCACAAAGCTGCCGAGATCGCTGTCGAAACCCTGCCGGCAGATGTCCTCGTGCACGACCCCGCGCAGCTCCCGCCAGTGATCCACGGGTCCGTCGAGACCGAACTCCTCGACTCCCTTGATGCCGCGGTCGAACGCGACCCAGGCCATGACCTTGGAGAAAGTGAAGTGCCGGCGGCCGCCGCGCACCTCCCAGATGCCCTCGTCCGGCTCGCGCCAGACGCTTTCCAGATGGTCGAGCAGCGCCCGCTGGAGCGCCCAGGCGCTGTCGCTCTGCGCCAGCTCGCCGCGGCGAGCCTGATGCAGCGCGTCCATCACCTCGCCGAACACGTCGATCTGCAGCTGATCGTGCGCGGCATTGCCGATGCGGACGGGCTTCGAGCCCTCGTAGCCTGACAGCCAGCTCACTTCCCACTCCCTGGTGCGGCGCTCGCCGGCAATGCCGTAGAGGATCTGGATCTGGCTCGGCGAGCCGCCGGCGGCGCGCACGAGCCACTCTCGCCAGGCCTTTGCCTCGCCGTAATGGCCGGAGTTCATCATGGAGAGCAGCGTCAGCGTCGCGTCGCGGAGCCAGCAGAAACGGTAGTCCCAGTTGCGCGAGCCGCCGAGCTGCTCCGGGAGCGAAGTCGTCGGCGCGGCGACAATGCCGCCTGTCGGCGCATAGGTCAGGGCCTTCAGCGTGATCAGTGATCGCCTGACCGCCCCCGACCATTCGCCGGCCGTGTCCCCCTGCGCGCTCCAGTCCGTCCAGAACGCCTCGGTTGCTTGAAGCGCCTCCTCCGGGTCGACAGACGCGGGCGGCGGAAGGTGAGACGGCCCGTAGGTGAGGACGAAAGGGATGCGCTCGCCGGCCGAGACGGTGAACTCGCCGACCGTCCGCAGCCCTTCGCCGTGGATTTCGGCTGCGGTGTGCAGAACCATCATGTCGGGCCCGGCGATGGCCATCAGCGCTCCGTCTTCGAGCCTGCGCACCCAGGGGATGATGGCGCCGTAGCCGTAGCGGATGACGAGCTCGGTCCTCATGCGAACGCAGCCGCGCTCGCCGACCACCAAACGGACGATATCCGAGTTTTGTCCGCGCGGCGGCATGAAGTCGATCAAGAGAACGGCGCCTGCGTCCGTTTCAAATCGCGTCTCCAGGATCAGCGTATCGCCGCGATAGTTCCGCGAGATGCGAGCGCCCTCCGTCGGCGCAATCTGCCAACGGCCGTTATCCGTGTTCCCCAGCAGCGCCGCAAAACATGCGTCGGAATCGAACCGTGCCCAGCAGAGCCAGTCGATCGAGCCGTCCCGGCTTACCAGGGCCGCCGTTTCGCAGTCGCCGATGAGAGCGTAATCTTCGATGCGCGAGGCCATCTGTCTCCGGTTCTCACAGCGTGAAGTCGAGAACGACCTTGACGTCATCCGGCTGGCGGTCAAGCGCATCGCGCCAGTTGGCGAGCGGCACGCGCCGCGAGATCAGGCGGGACAGCCAGTCCCGATCGGCTTCGGCCAGCACATCCGCGGCGCTTTGGTAATGAGAGCGGTTGGCGTTCACGGAGCCGAATACCACGTCGTTCTCCAGCACCATCGTCCGGTTCAGGGCTGCGAGATCAAGACCGATCTCGTGCCGGCCGGAGGATATCCCGGCGAGGCAGACGACACCGGAGGGCGCGCTGCGGCTGATAGCGTCGAGAACGACCGGTGGCGCTCCGGTGCATTCGATGACGATGTCGGGAGCGAATTCGGTCGGGTCCGGCAAGCTGCCTGCATGGTAGGTGGCACCAAGTTCCCGAACGAGTTGCGGCTTGGGCCCCTCTGTCACCCTGTCCAGCACATGCACGGCGAGCCCGCGCTGCGCGCCGATGAGGGCCGCCAGCAATCCGATCGGGCCTGCGCCGGTGACGAGGACGGTGCGGGGAGCCCAAGCGCGCGACCGGCGGCCGATGCGCTCCGCGTGATCCCAAGCCTTGGCGACGACGCTCGTCGGCTCAAGCAGCACGCCGAGAAGGCCGAGGGATGGATCGATCCGGACAGCGAACTCCGGCTCGATCCGGAAATAGTCGGAGCAGAAGCCGTCCAGCTCCTTGATTCCTCGCTCGGTATAAAGGCCGTTCAAGCACATGTCCCATTCACCGACGGCGCAGTAGCGGCAGGGGACAGGGTCAGGCCGACGTACAATGCCGACCACTAGGTCTCCGGGGGTAAAGCCGGAACCGGCCGGCGCATCTTCGATCTTACCGATCGATTCATGCCCGAGAATCAGACGATCCTGGCCCGGCGGCGCAGAGCCGTATTCACCCCGGATGATCTCCACGTCAGTTCCGCAAATTCCAACAGCGAGCGTGCGGACCAGCACCGATCCGTGATCGGGCGACGGGACCGGCACATCGTCCAGTCGGGCCGAAGTTGAGTAGCCGGGTCTTACGGTGAGCGCGCGCATGCGGATTCTATCCGCCTCCGCTCTTGGATCGCGGCGCCGTAGAACGCCGATGCGCGGCTTCGATCGCGGCTTCTGCTTGGCGCAGGTCGCCCTCGTGCAGCGCCGGAGGCGTGTTGTCCTGCGCTTCAGCTACCCGGCACAGCCGAACGATGTACGGATAGTGGTCGGAACCGAAATATCCAAGACGCCTCAGCGACATGGTGGCAAAGCCAGCCTCATGGAGCACATGGTCGAGCGGCCAGCTTTGCCACCACGAGGTCGCGCTGTAGGTCGGCACATAGCCGTAGCCGCGGCGCGGATCGTTGAGCGATCCGATTCGCTGCATCCGCCCCACGGCAGCCTCCCATGGGGTTGCGTTAAGGTCGCCGGCAACGACAGCCGGCTTCTCACCGTCGCGAATGATGAGTGCGGCAGCGTAGAGCTGCGCATCGCGCCCAAGGGTGGACTGGAACGGGAGCGGCGGGCGCGGATGAAGGCCGACAAAGTCAATCGTCTCACCCGACTTGAGCGTCACGCCGGCATAGATAGCTGGTGTCTCCGGGCTGGCAAGGTTCAGGATCTCTGGAGCGACAAGCGGGCGGCGCGAGAAAAGGTGGATGCCATAGTAGGAACCAGTGATCTTCTGCAGCCGGTGCGGCATCGTCTGGGCGAGAGGCGAGAGCGCACGGTCCCACCACTCGTCTGTCTCCATGGCGAGGAAAAGATCGGGCTCCTCGCGCAGAACCATTTCGAGGAGCGGGGCTGTGTTCCGGTTACCGAGGAGAACATTCGCGACCATGACGCTGAGCTGGCGATCCTCCGCACATTGGCTGACGAAATCAGCTCCGCTCGGCCGAAATGGCCACAGAGTTGTTGCGTTCGCCAGGATGGCGGCGAGCACGCCGATGAAAAGGGCTCCGGTTGCTAGCGGCGCGCGTTTGACAAAGAAGAGCAGTGCCGCGCCGATCACCAGAAGCGCGACAAGGAACTGCAGCCGCGGAAAATCCGCTAGCCGCACGATCCACCAGTAGGTCTCGACGAGGGGGATAAAGCTGACCGCTATGAGGAGAACGGCGAGGATCGCGACAACGATGTGAATGGCGTTTTTCATTTGGCGTGCCTCAGGCCGTGACCAGAACATCTACGGCGGATCACGCCAACCTCTATGGCCTTTTCCCGGTAGACTAGCGATGCTGCCCGAGCATGGCGATTGCCATCTTCCTGCCTGCGCCATCAGCCCGCATCACGAAGCCGATGTGGCTCAACTGCTCGTCAAGCAGGGTTTCGGCATATTGCGGGTCGTCGAGCCACTGCTCGCGGAAAGACCTTATGTCGGCTGCCCTCGGCTGAGTTCCGCAGCCTCCGCAATTCGCAGCGAGCACCGAAAGCGCCCGCCACTCAGCTTGACCGGCAGGTACAGCCTCATAAAGCCCGACGCTTTGATTGAGGCGAAAGGTTTCGCCGTTACCTTCCGGTAGCAGGGCCGTCGCCGCTTTCCCAAGCGCATCGCTTTGCGCGAGAGTCGGAAGGCCCTCACGTTCGCGGACCTTGTTGATTGCCATAGCCGCAGGCAATCCTGCATCGGGGCGCGCTGATGGAGAACGCCGTCCTCACCATCCAGGCGACCCTTTTCGGCTTCGCCTGCTCGCTCTGCGCGGCGTTCGTCTTCTCGGTTCTGGTCTGATTTCTCCCGCCCGCTGCGGCGCGCCTTCATCCCCGTTTTCATCATCAGCCAGACGCTGCCGCTCGTGGCCATCGGCCCGCTAGTCGTGCTCTGGTTCGGCTTCGGGCTCACCCCGAAGATCCTGCTGGTCGCCTTCGTCACCTTCTTTCCGATGCTGGTGGCGCTGGTCCAGGGATACGAGGCGACGGAAGACGACATCGAGCTGCTGCTGCGCTCCATGGGGGCGCCGCGATGGCGGGTCTTCCTGCTGGCGCGGCTGCCCTCCGCCTTGCCGTACTTCTTCGCCGGCCTCAGGATCTCCATCACCTACGCAGTGGTGGGCGCGATCTTCGCCGAATATGCCGGGGCGGCCAAAGGGCTCGGCATCTATATCCTCCAGGCCAAGAACAATTTCCGCCCGGACCTCGTCTTGGCGGCGGTCGGCGTCAGCGCCGGCC
>JACCSN010000971.1 GCA_013812985.1 Hyphomicrobiales bacterium
GTGCGGAACAGGAAAATGCCGCTCCGACGACATCAGCGGCGGGCGTGACTTTTTCAGCGCGCGTCAACGGGTTCCCCGTTGAACATGGATTAAAAAAAGGGCCGCGCGGCGGATGCCGGCGGCCCAAGTCTAGGGAGGAAACGCCCAATGAGGGCAGCGCTGATGTATGCTTATTGCTGCGGCGCAACAAGAGGACGCCTGGGATGCTGCCATGCACCAAACGCATGGTGTGGGCTGAATTGCGATCTTGACGCGGGGTGAAACCCTTCCCTCGCCGGCCGAAGAGAATAGGAGACGGATCATGCTCCGCTGGTTGAAAAGGCCGGCGCGTTCGCGCGCGGCCACGGAGGCGATGAGCGCCGCGCCGCCCGAGGCCAAGGCGTCGCGGACCGGGGCGCTGGTGGCGCTCCATAGCGCCGGGCGCCCGGCCTGGACGGCGCGCAATTACCCGGCGCTGGCGCGCGCCGGTTACATGCGCAACCCGGTCGTCTACCGGGCGGTGCGGATGATTTCCGAATCGGCGGCCTCCGTGCCGTGGCTGCTGTATGACGGCGAGAGCGAGCTCGACGACCATCCGCTTCTGGAGCTGCTGCGCCGGCCCAATCCGCGCCAGGCGGGCGGCGAATTGCTGGAGGCCGTCTACGGGCATCTGCTCGTCGCCGGCAACGCCTACCTGGAAGCGGTGGCGATCGACGGCGAGGTCCGCGAGATCCACGCGCTGCGGCCCGACCGGATGAGCGTCGTCCCTGACAAGAGCGGCTGGCCGGCGGCGTTCGAATACCAGGCCAACGGGCGGACCGTGCGCTTCGCGCAAGGCGACGATGGCGGGGTCGCCCCGATCCTCCATGTCGCGCAGTTCCATCCGCTCGACGATTATTACGGTTTTCCGCCGCTGGAGGCGGCGCAGACGAGCCTCGACGTGCATAATGCGGCGAGCGCCTGGAACAAGGCGCTCCTCGACAATGCGGCGCGGCCTTCCGGCGCGCTGGTCTATCAGGGGGAGAGCGGGGCGAGCCTGTCGGAAGAGCAGTTCGAGCGGCTGCGCGAAGAACTCCGGGCGAACTTCTCCGGCGCCGGGAACGCCGGCCGGCCGCTGCTGCTTGAAGGCGGGCTCTCCTGGCAGACGATGAGCATGACGCCGCGCGACATGGACTTCAACGAGGCCAAGAACGGCGCGGCGCGCGAGATCGCCCTGGCCTTCGGCGTGCCGCCTATGCTTCTGGGCATTCCCGGCGACAACACCTATTCGAACTACAAGGAGGCGCAGCTGGCGTTCTGGCGCGGCACGGTGCTGCCGCTGGTTGGGCGGATGGCCGGGGCGCTCGGCGGCTGGCTCGGGCCGGCCTGGGGCGGCGGGCTGCGGCTTGGGTTTGACCTGGATGCGGTGGAGGCGCCCGAGCGCGAGGCGCTGTGGCGGCGGGTGGGGGAGGCGGATTTCCTGACGCCGGACGAGAAGCGGCAGGCGGTGGGGTATGGGGTGGGGGAGGGATGAGCCGCCCTCAGGGACTTGCGGCCTGGCTCGGAAAAACCGCCGCTTCAGCAACATGCTTGTTGGGTTGCAAGCAAAGCGGTATATTTCGGATTGAGCATATGGGATCGCCCATCTGGAGTAAACTTATGGCAAAAACGCCCCAGAAAGATCACTTCGCGGTCAGTAGATCGGCGAAGACAGGCGCGTTTCAAGAAATCAAGACCGGGAAATCAGTCTCGCGCATTATGAACAAGCGGCTCTTCGAGGACGCGACACAGCGCGCTGACACGAAGATTCGGGAGTACGTGGGGAGCACGAAAGCCTCCTGAGCCTGAATGGAACCGACGATGCCGGTCGGCGACGAGAATTCGGAGCGCTCTTACAATCCGATATTTGAGAAGCTGGTTGGCCCGGAAAACTCGGAAGCCGGCCTGCAGGGAATCGTCGCATATGGCCTTTACAAGATCGCCAAACGCGAGTGGGTATCGGAGTTTCGCACCCGAACGGGTCGTAAGCCGACGGACGACGAGCTTGACGCATACACGCGGACTTGGACAGCGTCGCAGTTGACCACCGTCAACGAGCGTGCAGCTCAGATTCTGGCCGAATATGCGTCAGAAGTCATTCAATCCGAAGAGCCAAGAATCTTGCGACGAGCTCTTGAGGGCAGCTTCTGGCGGAGTGTGTGGCCATCAATGCTCGCGGCATTCCTCTATACGCTTCTTCTGGTCGGAGCTGCATTGATCCTGGCGCGCTCGGGAATAGACCTCAT
Organism: Hyphomicrobiales bacterium; assembly: GCA_013812985.1. Next base: position 2,244 of record JACCSN010000971.1, read on the forward strand.
CGGGATATTTCGAGATGTAGCCGGATCTCTATAAGCTGTCGCGCCCAGCGACTGTGACCGGCGTCCTAACGTAAAGCGCGTGGGCGCCGTCTGATTGGTAGAGGCTTCCATGCCCGAATCGACCAGACAGTTCGCCGAGCGGAGCGATCTGGCGCATTTGGCTCCATTCTTTGGCGACTAGGGACGTCGGGGCTGCCCGCTTGGCTGCGACCTTGACGCGGTCGAGGCGCTTACCCGCCGAGCGGGAGGTGCTGTGGCGGCGGGGTACGGGGTGAGGGGATAGGCGGAAGGCGTGTGGCAAATAGTGTTATAGACGGAGGTCGCACGTTTCGTCTATTACGGTTATAGACAGGTCACCCTATCTCCGTCTATAACCGGGCGTGAATGCCGTCCCGCTCACGCTTCAAACGCTTTATGCCGATCTGGTGCAGCAGGCCCATGCGGGGCTGCCGGACCTCGGCTCCATCTACGTTCAAACCCAGAAGGGCGCTGAATACCTCTACGCCAACCGGACTGTCGGCGTTACGCGGCGGCATTGGTTCATCGGCCGCGCCGACCATCCGGAAGCACAGGCCAAGGCGGAGGCGATCAGGAAAGGGTCGAAACGCGCTGCGGAGCGCCGCAATACGGTACGCATTCTTCGGTCGCAGGGGTTGCCGGCGCCGAGCGCGGAGTTCGGGCGGGTGCTGGACGCTTTGGCGGATGCGGGTTTGTTCCGGGATGCCGTCCTGGTCGGGACAGCTGCGTATCAGTGCTATTCGGCGCTAGCCGGAGTGTTTCTGCCATCAGCAGCGTTGATGACGCAGGATGCCGATCTTGCGACGGCCTCGCTGGCGATATCTGCCGATGAGCCCGGCGACACCATGCACACGATCCTGAAACGGGCGGACCCGACTTTTGCGGCGCTGCCCGGACTGAAGCCGCAGGCTCCGCCGTCGAATTTCCGGAGCGCTTCGGGCTTTGTGGTCGATTTGCTGATCCCGCAGCGGACGCGCAATGACTTGAACCCGATGCCCTTGAAGGCGCTCACCGCGGGCGCCGCTCCGCTGCAGCACTTGCGTTGGCTGATGGAGAACCCTGTGCATGCAGTGGCCCTGCATGGGCCAGGAATTCCGGTTCGGGTTCCTGCCCCGGCGCGATATGCGACCCACAAGCTGATCGTGGCGCAAAAGCGTGGCGGCGGGGATGCGGGCAAGCGGCAGAAGGATCTGGTGCAGGCAAAGGCGCTGATCGAAGCGCTGCAGAAATCCGATCCGTGGGCGATCAGGGATGCAGTCGATGATGCCAAATCTCAGGGCAAAGAGGGTTGGGCCCGGCTGATCGACCGATCGCTGAAGGAACTGAACCTCGACGCCGCATTGTTGGCCGAACGCTGACAGTTAACATCGGGCCGATGCCACTCGTTATGACCACTTTCGCAAAACTGGTCATAACGGCCGGGCGGTAGAGCGCCGCGAGCCCTGAGCCGCGACGTGCAGCGCAGCCTATGCCGGAAAGGCAAGAGCATTCCATGCCCGAGGTGACGAAGCAATTCGCCGAGCGGGGCGATCTGGCGCATTTGGCGCTGTTTCTTTGGGCGACGGGGGCGTCGGGGCTGTTGGTCTGGGCGCTGAAGGAGCTGGCGCTCTCGAACAAGCGGTTCAATGATTTTGTCAGCGAGATATAGCGGCTGAACCGGCTGTTCCGGGATCATTCGTAGCGCGTCAGCGAAGGGAGTGAATACCGACGTTCAAGAGCGGGTGATTGCCGGGCCGAGGCTTACACGGCCTCTGAACTACCGCTTGTTTCGTCCGCGCCGAGCCACCCCGCCCCCAGCCCCTCCCCACGAGGGGGAGGAGAGCCCGCCGAGCTGCCCCACCCTAAACC
>JACCSN010000008.1 GCA_013812985.1 Hyphomicrobiales bacterium
AAATCCAGCGTCCAGGGGCGCAGCGCGTCGGCGACCTTTTTGTAGGCCGCGTCGAGTTCCGCCTTGTCGCTCCAGTCGTAGCCCTTCGGCAGGATGCGGTCTTCTTCGCGATTGGCGCCGAGGGTAAACAGCATGGAATGCGCCATGTCGGCCTGATAGCCGACAACGCCGGGCCGATCGACCATCTCCAGCAGCTTCACCATCTCGCGCCAGGAATGCATGCCGCCCCAGCAGATCTCGCCTTCCGCGACCAGGTATTCGTCATGGTCCTCGGCGATTCTTGCAGCCTCCAAGAAGGTCTCGGCGATCCGCTTCGTGCCGCCCTCCGGGTCCTTGTCCCAGGCCTCTACGCCAGTCGAGGAATCGATGCGGATGCCGCCGGTCGGGCGAATGCCGAGCTCACGCAGCTGCTCCCCGATGGAGCAGGCTTTCCGCACCTGCGCTAGGAAGCGCTCCCGGTCTTCCGCTGAGCCCATCGCCGAACCGCCGCCGGCCCCGCCCCAGATCGGCGCGACCAGAGAGCCGACCGCCAAGCCGTACCCGGCGATGTGATCGGCCATCCGCTTCACCGCGTCCTTGTCGGAATCGATATCGAAATGCGGCGCGGTGACGAACAGGTCGATGCCGTCGAATTTGTGGCCGTCGACCTCCGCGTTGGCGGTCAGCTCCAAGAGCGTGTCGAGCGGGATGATCAGCTCGCCGTCGCCCGAGCCCTTGCCGACGACCCCCGGCCAGGCAGCGTTGTGAAGCTTGGGGTAGTTGTTCTCAGCCATCGGATGTCCTCGCGATCAATTGTCGACATGGCGTTGCGTTAACCTCCTCCTTGTGGGGAGGTCGAGTCGCGTCAGCGACCGGGAGGGGGCAACGTAGAGCTCGACGTTCGCACCCCCAACCGGACGCTGCCTTCGGCAGCGGTCGACCGCCCCTCAAGGGAGCGGTTCAACATCACGCTCGCAAATTCTTCCACGGTTCCTCGCCCGCCACATCGACCACCTCATAGCCTTTCTCGCCGACGCAGGGGCCCAGGATGGCGACGATATTCGCGTCCGTCCCGCCGACATTGAACGAGGCATGGACCGTGCCGGCCGGGAGGAAGGCGGAATCGCCTGCAGCCAGGATACGCTTCTCCCGGTCGACCCATTGCTCGACTTTCCCAGCGACCACATAGATCACCTCTTCCTGGTCGGGATGCTTGTGAAAGTCGTGGCCCTTGCCGGGCGCCAGCGTCACGTTGATGACAGTCAGATCCTTGGCCCCGGTCGAGGGCGGGTTGCTCAGCCAGCGGAGCTGGCCCCAATCGAGCACCTCCGGCTTGACTTCACCAGCGATAACGAATTTCCCCGCCATCCCATTCCTCCCCATATGCCGCGCCCTTCAGGCCTCGGTAGCGCGGCTCCTACCGCTCAATTCGCGCCTATCGCGATGCTCTTGAACGCCCGCGTCTGCTCCGTCAGCGCCGTCTCCACCGGCAGCCGCTCCATGCTCGATGCGCCGTAGAAGCCGTGGCAGTCGCGGCAATTCCTGAGCACGAATTCCGCGTCCGCCGGCATGGCGATCGGGCCGCCATGACAGAGCACGATCACGTCCGCGCGCACGCGGATCGCGGCTTGCGCGATGCTGTCGATCTCAGCGACGCAGCTCTCCAGCGTCTTCGCCGATGTCGCGCCGATCGAGCCGCCGGTCGTCACCCCCATATGGGCGACGATGATGTCGGCGCCGGCTCTCGTCATCGCCTCAGCCTCGTCCGGGTCGAAGACGTAGGGCGTCGTCAACAGGTCGAGCTCGTGCGCTTGGCCGATCATGTCGACCTCCAGCCCGTAACCCAGCCCGGTCTCCTCGAAACTCGCGCGCATATTGCCATCGAACAGCCCGATGGTCGGAAAATTCTGCACGCCCGAAAACCCCATGGCCTTCAGCTCGGCGAGGAATTGCGGCATCAGCACGAAGGGGTCGGTGCCGTTCACCCCGGCCAGTACCGGCGTGCGCTTCACCACCGGCAGCACCTCGCGCGCCATGTCTTTGACGATCTCATTGGCGTTGCCGAAGGCGAGCAGCCCGGCGGCGGAGCCGCGTCCGGCCATGCGGTAGCGGCCGGAATTGTAGATGATGATGAGGTCGATGCCGCCGGCCTCCTCGCACTTGGCCGAGAGCCCCGTCCCGGCCCCCCCACCGACGATCGGCGCGCGGCGTCGCACCATGTCGTGGAATTTCTCCAGGATCGCCTGTCGTTCGATGCGCGCCATCATTGCCCCGTCATGCTGCGATTTCGCGAAAATTCTCCACCAGGGCGGCGGAGAATTGCGGATCGTTGATGTGGAAGGGAAGCCGGATCAGCTGCCGCTCCGCCGACCGCGCGAAGGTTCGCTCCAGCGCATCGAACAGGGCGGCGTCGGCTTGGGGATCGTAGAAGGCCTGGCCGGGCGCGTCGAGCGCCGAGACGCCAAGTTCAGGGATCAGGAAGCGCACCGGCCCGTCGCAGCGATTGAGCCGCTCGCCGATCCACTCGCCCATGGCGCGGTTCTCCCCCGGCGTGGTCCGCATCAAGGTGACCTGCGGGTTATGCCGATAGAACGTGCGATCCCGATACCTTTCAGGCACGGTCTCGGGCGCGCGGAAATTCACCATGTCGAGCGCGCCGGCCGAGCCGACATAAGGGAGCCGCGTGCGCGCCGCCGCGCCGAGCCGGTCCGGGCCGGCGCTGAGCACGCCGCCGAAAAGAAGATCGCATATCTCCGTCGTGGTGACGTCGATAAGGCCGGCGAACAGCCCACTATCGGCCAGCTTCTCCATCGCCCGGCCGCCGGTTCCGGTGGCGTGGAAGACGAGGCAGTCGTAGTCCTCGCGGAGCGCCGCGGCGACGGCCGTGACGCAAGGCGTCGTCACGCCGAACATGGTGAGCCCGATGGCCGGCTTGCCTTCCGCCTCGATCGGCGGGACGCGCGACATGCCGACGATCGCGTAGGCGGCGTTGGCCAGCACGGCCCGGCTCAGGCGGTTCAAGCCGGCGATGTCGGTCACCGACGGCATCATCGCGATATCGCTCACATCGACGTAAGCCGAGGTGTCCCCGGAAGCCAGTGTTGACACCATCAGCTTGGGCACGCCGACCGGCAGCACCCGCATTCCGGCCGTGGCGATGGATGTCCCGCCGCCGCCGCCGATCCCGATGATCCCCGCCGCGTCGTCGCGCCCAGCCATGAAGCGGGCGAAGGCCTCGCCCATCGCGGCGACCGCAGCGCCCCGATCATCGGTTGCAA
>JACCSN010000031.1 GCA_013812985.1 Hyphomicrobiales bacterium
GAGCCCGAGCCACCCATCGCCGTGGCGGACGCTGAGCCCGTCGCGCCAACCCGCCGTCCCCCCGCTCTCCGAATCCCGGATTCCTGGAAGCTAGGCCGCCGGTCTGAACCCGCACGCCAGGAAATTCCCGTTTCCGGGGCGGTCGAAGTGGATTTCGAGGACGACGAGGCGTTCGACCTGCCGAATTCCGATCAGGCGGTCGCCCGCTCTATTGTTCAGCCCCCCGCGCCCAAGCCGAAACCCGCGGAGCGCGTCGTCAAGCCGGTCGCGCGCCCGACAGCCTCGGTTTCCGGCGAGTTCGAGCTGCCGCCGTTGGAGCTGCTCTCCGAGCCGAAGCAGCGTCGCCAGGCCAATATCGACCAGGGCGCGCTGGCGCAGAATGCGCGACTCCTGGAAGGCGTCCTGGAGGATTTCGGCGTCCGCGGCGAGATCATCAACGTCAAGCCCGGCCCCGTGGTGACGCTCTACGAGCTGGAGCCCGCGCCGGGCATCAAATCGTCGCGCGTCATCAGCCTCGCCGACGATATCGCCCGCTCCATGAGCGCCATCGCCGCCCGCGTCGCGGTCATTCCCGGCCGCAACGTCATCGGCATCGAATTGCCCAATCAGGGCCGCGAAACGGTGTTCCTGCGCGAGCTGCTGGGCTCGGCCGATTTCGACGGCACGAAAGCCAGGCTGGCGCTGGCGCTCGGCAAGACGATCGGCGGCGAGCCGGTCGTTGCCGACCTCGCCAAGATGCCGCATCTCCTCGTCGCCGGCACCACCGGCTCCGGCAAGTCGGTGGCGATCAACACCATGATCCTGGCGCTCGTTTACCGCATGACGCCCGAGCAATGCCGGCTCATCATGATCGACCCGAAGATGCTGGAGCTCTCCGTCTATGACGGCATCCCGCATCTGCTGACGCCGGTCGTCACCGACCCGAAGAAGGCGGTCGTGGCGCTGAAATGGACGGTCCGCGAGATGGAGGACCGCTACAAGAAGATGTCGAAGCTCGGGGTCCGCAACATCGACGGCTACAACCAGCGCATCGCGCAGGCCGCCAAGAAGGGCGAGCTGCTGACGCGCACCGTGCAGACCGGCTTCGACCACGAGACCGGCGAGCCGGTCTTCGAGACGGAGGAGCTCGATCTCGAAGCGATGCCCTACATCGTCGTCATCATCGACGAGATGGCCGACCTGATGATGGTGGCCGGCAAGGAGATCGAGGGCGCCGTGCAGCGCCTCGCCCAGATGGCGCGCGCCGCCGGCATCCACGTGATCATGGCGACCCAGCGCCCGTCCGTCGATGTCATCACCGGCACGATCAAGGCGAATTTCCCGACCCGCATCTCCTTCCAGGTGACGTCCAAGATCGACAGCCGCACCATCCTCGGCGAGCAGGGCGCCGAGCAGCTGCTCGGCCAGGGCGACATGCTCTACATGGCCGGCGGCGGCCGCATCCAGCGCGTCCACGGGCCGTTCGTCTCCGACGAGGAGGTGGAGGAGATCGTGGCGCATCTGAAATCCCAGGGCGCGCCCGACTACCTCGAATCGATCACCGCCGAGGAGGACGGGGACGGCGGCGCCCCCGGCTTCGATCCGGTCGCCGGCGGCATGGAGGATTCCGCCGACCTTTACGACCAGGCCGTCGCCGTGGTCATCCGGGACCGCAAGGCGTCGACCAGCTACATCCAGCGCCGGCTCTCCATCGGCTACAATCGCGCCGCTTCGCTCATTGAGAAGATGGAGAAGGAGGGCGTGGTCGGCGCCGCCAACCATGCGGGAAAACGCGAGATACTGGTAGGCGAGGACGCGGCTTGAATTCGTAGGGTGGGCAAAGCGAAGCGTGCCCACGCGCTTTGCCGGCTTTCGCGTGGGCACGGCGCAATGCGCCTTTGCCCACCCTACGTTCACGTCTGCGCTTGCCAAGCCCTTGTTTCGACAAGAACCGCGCTTAGTTCCAGTCCCATGTCCAAGGAGGCCGAGATGAGCCTTGCCGCCCTTTCCCGCCGCGCCATCCTCGCCGCGGGGCTTGCCGCCGTTCTCCTCCCCGGCGCGGCATTCGCGCTGACGGACGAGGAGCGCACCGTGCTTGGCGAGATTTCCAAGAAGCTCTCCGCCCTCGCCACCATGAACGGCGAGTTCGTGCAGTTCGACCCCAATGGGGCGCAGCGCCAGGGGCAGTTCTTCATCGCCCGGCCGGGCCGCGTGCGTTTCCAGTACGACCCGCCGACCACGGTGAGCGTCATCGCCGACGGCAAATCGGTGCTGGTTTTCGACAAGAAGCTGCAGACCTACGACATCTGGCCGCTGTCGCAGACGCCGCTCCGCCTGCTCCTCGATTCCAGCCTCGACCTGGCCACTTCCGACCGGGTGACCCGGGTTTCAGCCGCGTCCGATCTGGTCGAGGTCGAGCTGCAGGACGAAACCCGGTTCAGCGCCGGGACCCTGAACCTGGTCTTCGACCGCGGCACAAACGAACTCCGCCAATGGACGGTGACGGACCAGCAGGGCTTGCAGACCATGGTGGCGCTCTACAACGTCGAGACCGGCAACAATCTCTCCAGCGATCTGTTCAAGATCGATTACAATGCCGCGACCAACGCGGCGCGCGAGAAGCAGCGCTGAGCGG
>JACCSN010000033.1 GCA_013812985.1 Hyphomicrobiales bacterium
GGCGCTTCGGGGGTTCTGCTTCAATCCCTGCAGCTCCTGGAAGACATGCTCGCCCGCGGCGTCGTTCCGGTCGTCCCGGCGCAAGGCTCCGCCGGCGCGTCCGGCGACCTCGCCCCGCTCGCCCATATGACCGCCGTCATGCTGGGCGTCGGCGAGGCCTTCACGCCGGGCGGTCGCCGGCCGGCCCCCGAGGCGCTTGCCGCCGCCGGCCTCCAGCCGATCGAGCTCCAGCCGAAGGAGGGCCTCGCCTTCCTGAACGGCACCCAGTTCTCGACCGCCAACGCGCTGGCCGGGCTTTTCGAGGCCGAGATCCTGTTCCGCTCGGCGCTCGTCACCGGCGCGCTTTCCACCGATGCGGCGCGCGGCTCCGACGCGCCGTTCGACGCGCGCATCCACAGGCTCCGCCGGCATCGCGGCCAGATCGAGGCGGCGGACGCGCTGCGCGCCCTCATGGCCGGCAGCGCCATCCGCGAATCGCACCGGACCGGCGACGAACGCGTGCAGGATCCCTATTGCCTGCGCTGCCAGCCGCAGGTCATGGGCGCCGCGCTCGACGTTTTGCGGAGCGCCGCGGCGATCCTCGAAACGGAGGCCAACGGCGTCTCTGACAACCCGCTGATCTTCCCGGCCGACGGCGAATCCCTCTCCGGCGGCAATTTTCACGCCGAGCCAGTCGCCTTCGCCGCCGACATGATCGCGCTCGCCATTTGCGAGATCGGCTCGCTCGCCGAGCGGCGCATCGCCATGCTGGTCGACCCGGCGCTGTCCGGCCTGCCGGCTTTCCTGACCCCGAATCCCGGGTTGAATTCCGGCTTCATGATCCCGCAGGTGACGTCCGCCGCGCTGGTCTCGGAGAACAAGCAGCGCGCCTATCCGGCAAGCGTCGATTCCATCCCGACATCGGCCAATCAGGAGGACCACGTCTCCATGGCCGCGCATGGGGCGCGGCGGCTGTTGCCGATGGCGGAGAATGCGGTCGCGGTGATCGCCATCGAGCTGCTCGCCGCCGCGCAGGGCTGCGATTTTCACGCGCCGCTCCGCTCCAGCGAGGCGCTGGAGGCCGTGCGCGTGGTTCTACGCTCCGAGGTGCCGACGCTTCAGGACGACCGCTATCTGCAGCCGGACATCAAAGCCGCGATCGATCTCATCCGTGGCGAGGCAGTTATCGAGGCGGCAGGACCATCGCGCCTGCCCGCGATAGGCTAGAGCGCGATGGCCGATTTCCTGGAGATCACGCGCGGCGACACGCCGCTCATCGTCTCGATCCCGCATACCGGGACCGAGATCCCGGCGGACATCGAAGCGGCCCTCGTCTCGCCCTGGCTTGCGCGCAAGGACACCGATTGGTGGATCGGGCGTCTTTACGATTTCGCCCCCGAACTCGGCGCGACCGTGCTCCGCGCGACGATCTCCCGCACGGTCATCGACGTGAACCGCGACCCGTCCGGCGCCTCGCTCTATCCGGGGCAGGCCACGACGGGCCTTTGCCCGATCGAGACCTTCGACGGCGAGCCGCTTTACCGGCCCGGCCGCCAACCGGATGACGCGGAGATCGCGCGCCGGCGAAGCCTCTATTTCGAGCCCTATCATGCCACGCTCGCCGCGGAGATCGCGCGGCTCCGGTCGGCGCACCCGTCGATCGTCCTCTACGACTGCCACTCCATCCGCTCCATCGTGCCGCGGCTCTTCGACGGCGAGCTGCCGCACATGAATATCGGAACGAACTCCGGCGCGAGCTGCGATCTGGAGCTCCAGCGCGCAATCGAGCGGCTCGCCGAGGCCTCGCCCTTTTCCTGGGTCGTCAACGACCGCTTCAAGGGCGGCTGGATCACCCGGCGCTACGGGCAGCCAGCGGACGGCGTGCATGCGGTTCAAATGGAGCTGGCGTGCCGGGCTTACCTGGACGAGCCGGTCGGGCCGGTGACGGAAGCGAACTGGCCAACAGCTTACGACTCCGACTTTGCAGGTCCAATGCGCGCCGTGGCCAAACGGTTGGTCGAGACCTGCAGGCAAGTTGTGACGACCTTGCAATCGGAGCGGCCAACCTCCATTGTGACTACATGAGGTCACAAATAATGCCATGAGAACGGTTCAGCTCAGAGACGCCAAGGCGACGTTGTCGGCGCTTGTTCAGGCGGCGGAAGCCGGTGAAACGACGGTGCTGACGAGATACGGCCGGCCAGTCGCCAAGCTCGTGCCTTTCGATGAATCCCGTGGGCCGGCTCCGGAGAAGAAGATGAACTTCGCTGAATGGCTGATGTCGATCCCGGTGGACATTCCCTTCGAGCGTGATCGCACGCCCCCGCGTGTGGTCGAGTTCGAAAATAATGCCGGGAAGTCACGGGAGGTTCTTGCTTGAACACGATACAGCTTAGAGACGCCAAGGCCCACTTCTCCGCGCTTGTAGAAGCTGCGGAAAAGGGCGAGGCAACCACTATCACCAAACATGGGCGACCGGCGGCGATGTTGATCCCGATGGAGGATGCGAAGCGCATCTACGCCGAAAGCAAGCCCAGCCTCGTCAAGTATCTCATGACGATGCCTGCGGACATCCCGATCCGCAGAAACCGCTCGCGCTCCCGCAAGGTCGAGCTTTGACCGGTTATCTTCTCGACACCAATGTCGCTTCCGTCCTCGCGCCGGGGCGGAGGGAAAAGATTATTGATGCCGGTGTCCTGGCCTGGCTCGAAGGGCGCGAGCCCTCGCTCTACCTGTCGACGATGACGGTCATGGAAATCGAGAGCGGGATCCAACAGTTGGCACGAACCGGTTCGACGCGCAGGCGGCCCGAACTGTCGGTTTGGCTGTTCGGGCTGCTGCAGACTTTCGGAGATCGCGTGCTGCCTTTCGACGGCGAAGCGGCCATGGCAGCCGGGCGGCTCGAAGCGACAGTCTTGGCGAAAGGACGCCATCCCGGGCTTGCCGACATCATCATCGCAGCTATCGGCGAAGTGCGAGGCCTGCCGATCCTGACCCGAAATCTCCGACACTTCCGTGACTTGGGGGTGTCCTGTATCGATCCCTTCAAATCGCTGCCGCCGTGACAAATCAATGACCCGCATCGACAACGCCCGCGTCATCCGCGCCCCGCGCGGGCCGGAAATCTCGGCGAAGAGCTGGCTCACCGAGGCGCCGCTCCGGATGCTGATGAACAACCTCGATCCGGAGGTGGCCGAGCGGCCGGGCGAGCTCGTCGTCTATGGCGGCATCGGCCGCGCCGCGCGCGACTGGGAAAGTTTTGACCGCATCGTCGCCGCCTTGCGTCGGCTCGAAGGCGATCAAACGCTGCTCATTCAGTCCGGCAAGCCGGTTGGCGTATTCCGCACCCATGCCGACGCGCCCCGCGTGCTCCTGGCCAATTCCAACCTCGTGCCGCATTGGGCGACCTGGGATCATTTTCACCACCTCGACCGGCTCGGCC
>JACCSN010000077.1 GCA_013812985.1 Hyphomicrobiales bacterium
GGCGCTTCCTTTTTTGCAATTGGCCGGCCATCTGAGTCGGTCCGTTCGGCGCCCCCTCCAAGGTCGGCGCAAACAAACGCCGGCTGAGCTCGCTGATCGTCACGTCAACGTTCTGGAACGATCCGCATGAGCGCGCCTTCACAAAGCCGCCCTCGAGCGACATCGGCGGGGCTGGAGCCGGCCAGCGCCGCCGGCCCGCTGCCGCTTACCGGCTACTTGCTGGCCGCCGGCGGCGCGGTGCTCTTCTCCACCAAGGCTGTCATCATCAAGCTGGCTTACGCAGAAGGCATCAGCGCCGAAGCCCTGCTGGCGCTTCGGATGAGCTTGTCGCTGCCCTTTTACCTGGTCATCGGCGCCTTCGCCGTGCGGAGGCTTCAGCAGAGCGGCGCGCAGTTGCCCAGCGGTCGGCTCGTGCTCAATTCCGCACTCGTCGGCCTGATCGGCTATTGGTTCGCCAGCTACACCGATTTCCTTGGCCTCGTATACATCTCCGCTCAGTTCGAGCGGCTGATCCTGTTCACCTATCCAGCCTTCGTGGTCATCCTCGGGGCGCTCTTCTTCGGCCAGCGGATCCGTCCGCGCACCCTGGTCGGCATCGCGATCAGCTATGCCGGCCTGGTTCTGATCTTCGCCACGAAACTGAGCGAGCTCGGCTCGGATGTGGTCAAGGGGGCCGGGCTCGTGCTTGTCGCCGCGGTGGCTTTCGCGCTCTACCAGCTCTTGGCCAAAGGGCTTATCGGCCGTATCGGCTCGGGGCTGTTCACCTGCATCGCCATGAGCGGCGCGGCGGTGGCCGCCCTGGCCCAGTTTGCGGCGACGGAGTCGATGTCGAACCTCGTCGTCAGCCCGAAGCTGTTTGGCTACGGACTGCTCATCGCTGTTGGAGCGACCGTGTTGCCGTCTTTTCTTCTGAACGCGGCGCTGCAGAGGATTTCCGCCCAGGCCAACGCCACGATCGGAACGTTGAGCCCGGTTGTCACGATCTTGCTTGCGGTCGCGGTGCTGGGAGAACGGCTCACCTGGATCGATATCGCGGGAACGGCGCTGGTGATCGCCGGCGTCGGCTGGTTCACGCTGGCGGACCGGAACCGGTAAGCATCGAGGCTGGCGGATCGTTGCAGGCGCTTGGCGCCGAGCCGTGCGTTGCTACCCGAGTTGCAGGAGCTTGCTCGGCGCCAGCGATTAACAGTGAGCCAGGATGTTGACAAGGCGTCCGAATGGATCACGAACGAAGAAGCGCCGAACACCCCAAGGCTCGTCCGTCGGGCCATACTCGATCGGCAGCCCCGCCGCGACGACGCGTTCAAGGACATCCTCGAGGTTGTCCACCTCGACCGAGATGTCGGGAACGGGCGTGCCCGATCCTCCCTCGGTCGCGAAGCTGATCTGCGGCGCGGCGCTGCTTTCCGCGGCGAAGGTCCGTATCCAGCCGTGGTCCATGACCAGCCGCAAACCGAGGATGTCGGCGTAGAACGCCTTGGCGGGCCCAACATCTTGAGTTGCGACGTTCGGCACGATGCGCTTGACCACCATACGATGCTCCATGCTCGCCATTGTCAGTAACCCAGGCTCGGCGCGCACGCCCAATGGCGGCAACGCGGCGGGTCCATCGTCGGTCAGAGATGGACCGGCTTCCACCACGCCGCCATGGCCGCCTCACGAACGGCTTCCGACATCGTGGGATGAGCGTGGCAGGTGCGCGCCAAATCCTCGGCCGAGCCGCCGAACTCCATCAGCACCGCCGCTTCGTGGATCATGTCGCCGGCGCCCGCGCCGACGATGTGGACGCCGAGCACCCGGTCGGTCGCCCTGTCCGCGAGCACCTTGACGAAGCCGTCGGTCTGGTTGTTCGCGCGCGCCCGTCCATTCGCGGTGAACGGGAACTTGCCGGCCCGGTATTCCACCCCGGAATCCTTCAGCTCTTCCTCGCCGCGGCCGACGACGGCGATCTCCGGCATCGTGTAGACGACGCTCGGGATTACCTCGTAATTGACATGGCCCGCCTGCCCGGCGAGGATCTCGGCGACGGCGGCGCCCTCGTCCTCGCCTTTATGCGCCAGCATCGGCCCGGCGATCACATCGCCGATCGCATAGATGCCCTCCACGTTGGTTCGGAAATGCGGGTCGACGCTGACCCGGCCCCGCTCGTCCAGCTCGACGCCGGCTTCGGCAAGCCCCAGGCCCTCCGTGAAGGGTCGCCGTCCGATGGC
>JACCSN010000085.1 GCA_013812985.1 Hyphomicrobiales bacterium
ATCGGCGCTTGCCGAAGCGCGGCTTCACCAACATCTTCCGCAAGGAATACGTCGAGGTCTCCCTGGACAAGATCCAGGAGGCGATCGACGCGGGCAAGCTCGATGCCGGGCAGACAATCGACGCGGAGGCCTTGAAAAGCGCCGGATTGATCCGGCGAGCCAAGGACGGCGTACGGATCCTCGGCGGTGGCGCGCTGACCCGCGCGGTCTCCCTCGACGTTGCCGGCGCTTCGCGCCCGGCGATCGCCGCGGTCGAACAGGCGGGCGGAACGGTCAAGGTCGCCAAGGCGGCCAGAGCGGTCGAGGCGGCGGCGGAAGCCACCGCCTGATCTCGGGGCTCTTCGGGGGCCCATTGGAGCGAACATGGCCTCAGCAGCCGAACAGCTTGCCGCGAACCTGAACTTCGGCTCCTTCTCGAAGGCGACGGAGCTCAAGAAGCGCATATGGTTCACCCTGGGCGCGCTGCTCGTCTACCGGCTCGGCACCTACATTCCGCTGCCGGGCATCAACCTGGAAGCCCTGCAACAGGCGTTTCAGCAACAATCCTCCGGCATCCTGGGCATGTTCAACATGTTCGCCGGCGGCGCGGTCGAGCGCATGGCGATCTTCGCGCTCGGCATCATGCCCTACATCTCCGCCTCCATCATCGTGCAGCTCATGACGGCGGTGATCCCGTCCCTGGAGCAGCTGAAGAAGGAAGGCGAGGCCGGCCGCAAGGTCATCAACCAGTATACGCGGTATCTGACCGTGATCCTGGCGGTGTTCCAGTCCTATGGGATCGCCGTCGGGCTGGAAGGCTCGACCGGGATCGTCACCGATCCCGGCTGGTTCTTCCGCTTCACCGCGGTAGTCACGCTGACCGGCGGCACGATGTTCCTGATGTGGCTGGGCGAGCAGATCACCTCGCGCGGCATCGGCAACGGCATCTCGCTGATCATCTTCGCCGGCATCGTCGCGAACATCCCGAGCGCCATCGCCGGCACGCTGGAGCTCGGCCGGCAGGGCGCGCTGTCGACGCCGCTCATCCTCGGCGTCGTGGTGCTCGCCGTCGTGGTCATCGCCTTCATCGTGTTCATGGAGCGGGCGCAGCGTCGGCTTCTGATCCAGTATCCGAAGCGCCAGATCGGCAATCGCATGTTCCAGGGCGATTCATCGCATCTGCCGCTGAAGCTGAACACGGCGGGCGTCATCCCGCCGATCTTCGCGTCGTCGTTGCTGCTCCTGCCGATCACCGTGGCCAATTTCTCGGCAGGGCAGGGCCCTGGTTGGCTTTCCACCGTCACGGCGCTGCTCGGCCAGGGCCAGCCGCTCTACCTGCTGCTGTACGGAGCGCTGATTGTCTTCTTCGCGTTCTTCTACACTGCCGTCGTTTTCAACCCCAAGGACACCGCCGACCAGCTGAAGAAGCATGGCGGCTTTGTGCCGGGCATCCGTCCCGGCCAGCGGACGGCCGAATATATCGACTACGTCCTGACCCGCGTCACTGCCATCGGCGCCGTCTACCTGGTCATCGTGTGCCTGCTTCCGGAGGCGCTCATCACGCAGGCCGGCATTCCCTTCTATTTCGGCGGCACATCGCTCCTCATCGTCGTGAACGTGACGATGGACACCGTGCAGCAGGTGCAGGGGCATCTTCTCGCGCATCAATATGAGGGGCTGGTCCGCAAGGCGAAGCTTGGGGGCAAGCGGCGATGAGGCTGGTCCTGCTCGGGCCGCCGGGCGCGGGCAAGGGGACCCAGTCGCTGCGGCTCGTGGAAAAGCACAAGATCGTGCAGCTTTCGACCGGCGACATGCTGCGGGCGGCGATCGCCGCCGACACGCCGCTCGGGCACACCGCGAAAGACATCATGGCGCGCGGCGACCTGGTCCCCGACGACGTGGTGGTCGGGATCATCGCGGACCGGATGGAGCAGCCGGACGCAGCCAACGGCTTCGTGCTCGACGGTTTTCCGCGCACGGTGGCCCAGGCGAAAGCGCTGGACGATCTACTAGGCCGAAATGGCCTCAAGCTCGACGCGGTGATCCAGATCAAGGTGGACGAGGGTATTCTGATCAAGCGAATTGAGAGCCGGCTGGCGGAGATGACGGCGCGCGGTCAACCTGTCCGGGCGGATGACAACCCCGAAGCATTCCGGACGCGGCTTACGGCCTATCGGACCCAGACGGTCCCGCTCGTCGAACATTACGCTGCGACGGGCCAGCTCAAGATCGTGGACGGCATGGCCGAGATCGATGTCGTGAGCCGAACCATAGATCGGCTCTTGGCTCATTCGTCGGCTTGATCCAGGTTCAAGGTGGTTGACGTGGAACCGTCGAGACACTAAATAGCAGCACCAATCCTGTAGAAATATGGAGCGGTGCTGGAGCCCGAAAGGCGCCCCGGCTCCGGATCTATGCGTTCCGGCCGGATTTGAACAAACGGCCGAATGATCGGCACGGCAGAGGAGCTCAGACGTGGCACGCATCGCTGGCGTCAACATTCCGACGAACAAGCGCGTGGTGATCGCGCTTCAATATATTCATGGCATCGGCGCCGGCAAGGCCCGGGAGATCATGACGAAGGTGAACATTCCCGACAGCCGCCGGGTCAACGAGCTCTCGGACGCGGAGGTTCTGCAGATTCGAGAAACCATTGACCGCGACTACATGGTCGAGGGCGACCTCAGACGCGAAGTGTCGATGAACATCAAGCGGCTGATGGACCTCGGGTCGTATCGCGGACTCCGGCATCGGCGCGGCTTGCCGGTCCGCGGGCAGCGCACGCATACCAATGCGCGCACCCGCAAGGGACCCGCTAAGGCTATCGCCGGCAAGAAGAAATAAGCGACGGGAACTGTTGAGCAATGGCCAAGGAAGCAACGCGCGTCCGCAAGCGCGAGCGCAAAAATATCACCTCGGGCATCGCCCATGTGAACTCCACCTTCAACAACACGATGATCACCATCACCGACGTGCAGGGCAA
>JACCSN010000110.1 GCA_013812985.1 Hyphomicrobiales bacterium
GAGGTCGGCGATGGACAGCTGGTGATATGCGAACCGCGCGATGAGCGCGGCGGCGATCGCGCCGACGGCGGCCGCCTCTAACAAGAGCCTCGATAACACAGTAGATCGCGAAAAGCGCTGCGAGCAGCAAACCTGGCAGTATTCCGGCAATGAACAATGCGCCGATGGAAACGTCCGCTATGACACCGTAAAGTATCATCGGCCCGGATGGCGGGATGAGGATCCCCAGGGTTCCGCCGGCGGCGAGCACGCCATAGGCCGCCTTGTCGCTGTAGCCGTAGCGCAGCATCTGCGGGATGGCGGCGGTGCCGATGGTCAATGCTGTCGCGACAGAGGATCCCGAGATCGCCGCGAAGATCGTACAGGCCAGAACCGTGGCGACGCCCAGGCCGCCCGGCCAATGGCGCACCAGAGAATGCGCGAAGGCGTAGAGGTCGTCGACCACCTTGGCGCGGATCATGATGTGCGCCATGAAGGCGAACAGCGGGATGGCGACGAGGAGATAGTTGGAAAGGCTCGCATAGACCTCATCGGCCAGTCCGCCGATCCGCCCCTCGGCCACAAGCAGGATCAGGATCGACATGATCGACATGCCTGCGAAGAGCGGCACTCCGGTGAGGAGAACGGCGAGCAGGGCTGCGAGAACCAGCGCCAGCGTCATGGATGCGGCGGCGGCGTGGAGCGGGCGACTGTTTCGAGGCCGGTCAGGAGGCGCAGCATCCGGTTCAGCGCCGCAAGCGCGAGGAGCGTGAAGCCTAGGGGCAGCGCCGACTGCGGTATCCAAATCAGAACGCTGAGATAGCCGACGGAGCGAATCTGCATCTCGCGCGAGAACGCGATCATCTCCAGCCCAGAGGCAATCAAGACGGCGGACACGACCAGCACGGCGAGCATGCCGCCGATCCCGACCCACCTGGCCGGACCCGGCCCGAGCCGCGCCACCAGGAGATCGATCTCCACGTGCTCGCCGCGCCTCAAGACCTCCGCCGCCGCGGTCATCACGAGCAGGACGACGAGATAGCTCACAAGTTCGTCGATCCAGACCTGCGGATTATCAAAGAGGTAACGAGCCCCGACCCCATAGCCCACGACCAGGGTCATGAAGACAATGAGGACAGCCGCGAGAACGCCCGCCGCGCGCGTCAACAAGCCGACAATGTGATCGAGCGCGCGGAGCACGTGAATGAGCCTCGCTCCTCACATGAAGTGCGGAACTCCGGGATCAGCCGGTCGGGCGCGGCCGAGCTATAGGCCTTCCGCCAATCCGACGAGGCGCTCGGCGTCCGGCGACGAGGCCTTGAAGGCTTCCAGCACAGGCGGCTGCATGGTCGATTCGAACGCCGCGGCTTCTTCACCGGTCTGGATGTGAAGCGTCATGCCTTGGTCCTTCAGTCTCTTGATCGCCTCCTCGGCCGTGCGCTCGGTGATATCGATCACCTCCTGCTCAGCTTCGGCGGCCTCCTCCAGGACGATCCGCCGGAGATCCTCCGGCAGCCCGTCGAGCCAGGCCGGGTTCACATACATGTGGAAGTAGACCGTGAAGAACGGCGCGACCGTGCCGAATTCCTGCACCTCGTAGAACTTGCGGCTGAAGGCGGCGGAAACATCGGTCAGGCCGGCATCGATGACGCCGGTCTGCAATGCCTGATAGACTTCGGACCCGGGCATCGAGGCCGGGGCGGCGCCTGCCGCGACGAGCCCTTTGTCGACCAGCTCGTTCAGCCCGCGGATCTTCACGCCCTGAAAATCATCCAGCGCGACGAGAGGCTTGCCGGACGAGGTGAAAATCGACTGCCGGGTCGTGTAGAACCAGGCTATATTCCGAACGCCCTTCTCCGCGAGCTTGCCTTCCAGCACCTTCGCCACCTCGGAGCCGGGAAACTTCTTGATCCGTTCAAGATCGGTCAGGAAATAGGGGATGGTCACGAGGTTCATTTCGGGGATCGTGTTGCCCCATTGGAAGTTGACCGAGATCGCCGCCTCGATTTGACCGCGGGCGACCGCCGGATGATTCTGTTCCGGCTTGAAGGCCTGAGCGGCGCCGAGAATCTCCACGTCGATCCGGTTGGCTGAGCGCTCCTCGATCTCGGTGGCCAACCCGTCGACAAGCTGGGCGATGTGGTGCGCCGGCGGCAGCTGATGGCTGATCCGCATGGTGTATTCAGCGGCCGAGGCCGGGCCAGTGACGGCGAAGGTGGCGACTATCGCGCCAAGCACGAGCGTTCTCATCTGCTACTTCCCTCTTTAGCACTGCTTGTTCTCAGTTCCTCGGCGGCAGGTTCGCTGATCCTGCCGCGAGCCGCAAGTTTCGTCGCGAAATCCAGATGGGCCTGCTCGCGCGAGCGGAGCTCGCCCAATCCGACCAGATCATTAAAGCGTTCGAAATCGAACATCCGGTCACCCCATCCGAGCGGCGCACCGTGCTCCCGGATCGTCGAGAGCACACCCTGCAATGCATGCGCAACGGCGTAAGTGGCGGCCGTCGCATATGCCACAACCGCATAACCGATCGCCTCAAGCTCCTTCGCCGGGATGACGGGGCTCTGTCCGCCATCCAGATTGTTGGCAAGACAGGGGCCGTCGAGTTCGGCACAGATGCGGCGCATCTCGACCAATGTTCCCGGCGCCTCCACGAATAGGAGGTCGGCGCCGGCTTCTCTGGCGAGCGCCGCACGCTCGATCGCGTCCTCCAATCCGTGCACCGCAAGGGCATCGGTGCGCGCCATGATGACGAGATCGGGATCTTGGCGGGAATCCAGCGCGGCGCCGATCTTCGACAGGAACTCCTCGATGGGGACCACGGCTTTGCCGGCCATGTGACCGCAACGCTTCGGGAACACCTGGTCCTCGATGAACAGGCCGGCCACCCCTGCTTTCTCGTAGAGACGGACTGTGCGAGCCACATTGGTCGGATTGCCGAAACCCGTGTCGCCATCGGCGAAGACCGGCAGGCCGGTCGCATCGCAGAGCCGGGCGTAGTAATCCGCCATCTCCGTGAGCGACAGCTGAGAGGTGTCGGGCTTTCCCAGGAGCGTTGCGCTCGCCGCATAGCCGCCGCTCGTGATGGCGTCGAAGCCGGCTTTCTCCGCGATCCGGGCGCCCAGCGCGTCGTGAACGGCGGGAAGCATCAGGATGTCCGACGCCTCGACGAGGTGGCGGAAGCGGGTAGTCCGGCGCATTTCACCGTTATGACAACGTCGAGTGCGCCGATCAACCCCGAGTCTGGGATGCTCGTCGAAGCAGCCGTGCTGTCTCGTCAGCTCAGACAGGTCAGCCAGACAGGCAGTCAGCCGATCCAGCTGTGGCATCGCCAATAAAAAGTCATCTCCACGTTTATGCGTCGCAGGTCATGCAGGTTTCGAGCGGGTTGGCCGATGTCGTGGCGCAAAAGGCACTCCGTGATGGCTGCCGAAGTCAGCTCGCCCCTCAGGGTGCTACTGCCAGG
>JACCSN010000115.1 GCA_013812985.1 Hyphomicrobiales bacterium
GCCACGCGGCGGCGTAAAGGTGGCCGTGGATGTTGACCCGATCAGCTTTCTGTGACCCCGGCTCCGCCCCGCAAGCCGTTCCCGCCGGAATGGGCGGCCCAGGCTGTGCTAAGCCTTGATCAGATCCCTGAGCGGTGGCGCGATGGCGCTTTCGGGAAAAGCAGTCTTGTTGATGATGGCGTCGGGCACGCCGAGATGGTCCCGCAACACGCCTTTGAAGATCGACCGCAAGTCCGTCGTCGGCCTCAAATCCCTTCCGTCGTAAAGGTTCTTCGCCGCGAGCCCCGGCCAATCCCCGATCACCCGGCCGCCATTCACGGCCCCGCCCGCGAGCAGCGCCACTGTCGCGACGCCGTGATCCGAGCCGTGATTGCCGTTGTTGCGCACGGTTCGTCCGAATTCCGTTACTATCAGCACAACGGTCTTCGACCAGATCGCCCCGGCAGTGCCCTTGAAGTAGGCTAGACCATCGTCGAGCTCCCTTAGAAGGTCAGCGAGGCCGCCCTGAGCGGCGCCTTGTTCCGTATGGGTGTCCCAGCCGTCCACCGACAGCACCGCCACGCGCGGGCCATCTTGCGCCGCGAGCATCCGGCCCGCGCCGCTGAAGCCCTTGTGCAGATCGCTCATCTGTCTCGGATCGGAACCCAGCCCTTCCGCGAACCGCTTAGCCTTGAGACCGCGATCGAGGTAGGTCAGCAGTTGCGGATCACGGTTCTTGTAAAGCATTCGGATCGCGTTGAGCGTCCCTTCCTCGACATCCCCGAAAGACGTCGGGGACCAGCCGAGAACCGGAGCTGTCCCGCGAAGCAGCAGGGGCGCTTGACCAATTTGGATCGCGCCTTTCGATCTAATCGGCTCGCCGGCCGGCAGAGCAGTCAGGACGCGGTTGAGCCAGCCAGTTGTATTGGACTTAAGGCCCGGTAAGCCGTTTTCGAGATTGTCCTGGGCATCGAAATGCGAGCGGTTGCGCAGCGGCACGCAGGTGGCATGCACGATCGCGGCGTCGCCCGCCTTGTAAAAAGCCGCGAAATTCCTCAGCGCCGGATGCAGCCCAAAAAAGCTGTCGAGCTTCGTCGTGCTCGCTGCCGGGATCGCAAGTTCACCGCGCATGGAGACGTACGAGCTGTCGCCGTAGGGGACGACGGTGGACAGTCCGTCCATTCCGCCCCGCAATATGACGACCAGAAGGCGGGGGTCGCCGCCGCCCGCGGCTTCGGCGAAACGCGGCATGAACGCCGAGGAGAACAGGCCGGCAGTAATGCCCAGCATGCTGCGGCGGGACAAGGTCAGCCGGGATTCGGCGCAGCCCTCAGCGCCCGCATGGCTCAGCCGGGATGCCGTGGCTTCGGTTGGTTTGTTATTGGGCACAGGGATCATCTCCGCTGGAATTCTGGGCAGGCAAACAGGATCGTGAGCGCGAGGGCCGGGGTGTAAGCGCGCGCGATGGCATCGCTGGTGGCGCTCGACAACGCGCGGTCATAAAGCCGACGTGACAGATCCAGGACCGGCAGCTTCAAGTCCGCGCCGAATGCACGGGCGGCCAGGAGCGCGCTTTCGACCCGATTGGCGATCCCGTCGGGAGTGAGCCAGTCCAGCGTGTCGTCAGAGAAGCCCTCCGGCGACAGGCATGCCCAGATCGGCTGATGCAGGGCCTCAAGCGTCTTGGTGACGACCCAGTAATTCGCCGAAGTGTAGCGGACGCCGAGCGCTCGGAATTTCGCGATCTCGAGTTCGTACGGGGTTCGGAGCTTGGCCAGCGGCGCGGACCAGGCTTCTGGCAAGTCCAACAGCGCAAGTGAGACGGCCTTCAGGTCGCCGCCTGTCCGCAGGAATACCCGCTTGATCGGATCCGCCATGGCTGGCGTGGGCTTGTCCGTGATGAAGTGCCGGACGAGCTTGAACGCGATGTTTTCGGCGGTCTCCGTTCTACCGGCGAGATCAGTGAGCGCGCGCTGCGCTTGCTTCATTCCATCGTCCGGATAGACCTTGCCCATGAAGGTGACCGGACCCTCTTCGTGCCAGAGTGGACGATACACGAACTGGCCGCGATTGCTCATCGTGGCGCCATCGACGCCTGTAGCTGCCTCCCAGGGGCGGTAATAGGACCAGCCGGTGAGCATGCGAGCCAAGGCGGCAACATCTGGTTCGCTGTAGCGGCCCCGACCCACGGTGTGCAGGTGCTGACGGCCACGTAGTCGCGCAGGCGGCCACTCCGCACGTCGTGGCCATGCCGGCATGGGCCGTCGACGTGGCCTGGCAGCGCATGACGCGGCTGATTGACGATCAAGAGACGTTGCTCCGCGAGAACGGCTGCACGCGGCGACAGATCAAGGCATACCGCCGCTCGGCTCTGGCCACCATCCAAGCTGAGCGGATCCGGATCGAAGCTGAGGCTCCGCCGTGCTGAACGCCGCTCGCTTGCCGTGGCCAGCGTGTTCCTGTTCCTCGCGGCCGTCGTGGCGGGGATGGTCTGAAAT
>JACCSN010000134.1 GCA_013812985.1 Hyphomicrobiales bacterium
TGAATTCCTTACGGATAGCCTTGCCGAAACGTTAATCGCGTCGGGAGAGAACGCCGCGGGGCGCTCGCGCTTCCTTAAACATCCCGCTTGACGCCAAAATAACCCGCACGGGGCTACAAAGGCCCCAACAAGCTGGCGAGAAGCGCCGGCGGGCTACATAACGAGGGGGCGTCGGAAGCCGATGAAGCATTGCCTAGTCGTCGATGATTCCAGCTCGATCCGCAAGGTGGCGCGGCGGATCCTCGACAGCATCGATTTCCGCACCACGGAGGCGGAGACGCGCGCCGAGGCGCTGGAGCGCTGCCGGGACGAAATGCCGGATTGCGTCGTGGTCGACTGGCACATGCCGGACGGCGACGCGCTGGCCTTCCTCGCCAAGCTCCGCAGTCTGCCCGGCGGCGACCGGCCGAAAATCATGTATCTTACGTCGGAGAACGACGAGATGCATGTGGCGCGCGCGCTCAGGAGCGGCGCCGACCTGCATGTGATGAAGCCCTTCGACCGCGACAGCTTCCTCCGGCCGTTCGCCGCCGCCGGCTTCGCCTGATGGTTCGAGGCCCCGCTTCGCGGGGCGCCTCACCATGAGGCGGCCAAATGTCATCCTCATCCTGAGGCGCTCGCCGTAGGCGAGCCTCGAAGGATCGAAGGATCAGGCGCTCTCGCGGTATTCCTGCTCGTCGGGCTCGCGCAGCACATAGCCGCGGCCCCAGACGGTCTCGATGTAATCCTTGTGCCCGGTCGCGGCGGAGAGCTTCTTGCGGAGCTTGCAGATGAACACGTCGATGATCTTCAGCTCCGGCTCGTCCATGCCGCCATAGAGATGGTTAAGGAACATCTCCTTGGTCAGCGTGGTGCCCTTCCTGAGCGACAGGAGCTCCAGCATCTGGTACTCCTTGCCGGTCAGATGCACCCGGGCGCCATTCACCTCGACCGTCTTGGTGTCGAGATTGACGCGCAGCTCGCCGGTCTGGATGACCGATTGGGCGTGACCCTTGGAGCGGCGCACGATGGCGTTGATGCGCGCCACCAGCTCGTCCTTGTGGAAGGGCTTGGTCATGTAATCGTCGGCGCCGAAGCCCAGGCCCCGCACCTTGTCCTCGATGCCGCCGAGCCCCGAAAGAATCAGGATCGGCGTCTTCACCTTGGCGACCCGGAGCGTCTTCAGGACATCGTAGCCGCTCATATCGGGCAAGTTCAGGTCGAGGAGGATGATGTCGTAATCGTAGAGCTTGCCGAGGTCGACCCCCTCTTCGCCAAGGTCCGTGATGTAGACGTTGAAGTTTTCGGATTTCAGCATCAGCTCGATGCTTTGCGCCGTGGCGCTGTCGTCTTCGATCAATAGGACCCGCATCCCAATCCCCTTATCAGCTCAATCGCCAAGGAAAGCCCCAGCCGGGGCATGCGAAGCGACGAGCAGATGAATCCGACGCAGACTCTATCGGGGAATGGTTAACAGAGTCTGCTGTGAACCAGCAAGCGCGCACTCTGAACCTTCCACGATAGGCTGTTGAAACCATTCTCAAATCCCAGTCCTAGCCGCTTCTCGCGTCCGGCTCGGCTTCGCTCGTCCAGGATACCGCGAGAGGCAGGCGTTTCGGCCGAACGCGCCTCACGCGAAGCGCGGTTTACCCGGCCTTAAATCCTGTGCTGCATGATTAATGCGACCCGTAAATGAAAGGTTACCGTCGGCTCGATCGCTCTGACTTTTGTTGTCGCATCGAGGGACGGCGTAGGCCTTGGTCGGGGAAGGGAGTTGCGCGTATGAAGTCACGAGACGCCCAGATCCGCATGAAGCGGTTCCAGATCGAGGACCGCAAGCGGCAGGTCGGCCAGATCGAAGCGATGGTCGAGGAATTCAGCCGGATGGTCGGCGATCTCGACATCGAGATCGCGGCCGAGCATCGCCGCACCGGCATCGACGACGAGAAGCACTTCGCCTATTCGACCTTTGCGCGCGCGGCGCGGCAGCGGCGCGCCAACCTGCAGCGCTCCATCGCCGATCTCGGCGGGCAGCTCGACGCCGCCAGGGCGCAGCTCGACCTGACTCTGGCCGAGCTGCACCGCGACGAGGAAAAGCTTGAGCGCGACAGCGCCGGCGATGTCGCCCGCCATCCGGTCGAGCGCGCGGTGGGTTAGCCAAGAATGTGCGCCGCCAGCCTGTCGTAGATCGGCTGGGCCTGGGCAACCTCGTCGGCGACGCCGCAATCCGACCGGTTGCCGAACGAGCGCATCAGCGCCGTGGAGAGGTTGCGCGGCCCCGACCACATGCAGTTACGGACGGGAGATTCCGGCACGCCCCGGCCGCCTTCATCGGGACAGCACGTCCCCGTATTCGGGATGCTTGCGGAACTGCGCCGCGGCGAACGGGCAAAGGGGATAGATCTTGAAGTCCTCTCCGCGTGCGTCGCTG
>JACCSN010000166.1 GCA_013812985.1 Hyphomicrobiales bacterium
GCTGCTTCGCATATAAGGTGAGGCGATTTGGAGCGCGCCCGCCGAAATCCATGGAACAGCCTTCGCACCCCCAGGGACTGGTCCTGCTCGAACGCATGGCCGCCGAGTTGCGCCGCTCCGGCCTCCGCCCGACGCGCCAGCGGGTCGAGCTCGGCCGTGTTCTTTTCGCCAGCGGCCACCGCCACATCTGCGCCGAGGATCTCCACGCGGAAGCGGAAGCCGCCGGCGTCCGCGTTTCGCTCGCCACCGTTTATAACGCCTTGCATCAATTCACCGGCGCCGGGTTGCTTCGGGAAATCGCGGTCGACGGCAGCCGGACCTATTTCGACACCAACGTCAGCGAGCATCATCACTTTTTCGTGGAAGGGGAGGGCCGTCTGATCGACCTCGTCGGTGAGATCGGCATCGACCGGCTCCCCGAGCCCCCGGACGGGATGGAGATCACCTCAGTGGAGGTTGTCATCCGGGTCAGGCGGGTTGCCGGCTAGAGGCGCTTTGGCCGCTCTCCATCATCGCGATTGTAATCCCGGAAGGCGCGAAGCGCCTGTCCGGGATCCATAATCGCCAGCGTCTCGTAAAGGTCCCGACAGCGCTCCGTCATACCTGCTTCGATGTTTATGGATCCCGGTCTTGCCGCTTACGCGACAAACCGGGATGACAAACGGCCAAGACTATCAGCCCTATTCCTCGAATCGCTCCTCGGGGTAAACGCCCCAGAGCCGCTTCTGCTCGATCCAGCCGACGAAGCCTTCGCCGGTGACAAGGCACCAGCTTCCGGTGCATTCCTCGACATTGGCCACGACCCGAGGCTGCAGATAGGCGACAATGGGGGCGCCGCCTCCCGCGGTCCGGCGCGCCGCGAATTGCCCCTCCGGCTCCCACGGCGCGACGATCGCAGTCCGCTCGCCCGACAGCAGGCTGGCGAAGACCCAGCCCTCCGACCCCTCCGAGTCGCGGATTTTTCGCCAGTTGTCGAACTCCTGGATAATCTCCACCGGCAGGCTCGCACGCACGAATGTGAACGCCACGTCATAGGCCCCGCCGGGGCCCCGGCGCACATTCACGTCGTCGGATTTCAGGCTGACGAATCGCGGCACTGGCAAGCCGGTGCCGCGCAGCGGGTTCGGTTCCGCCTGTGCGGCCGCTGGCGCGGCGGAAAAGCTTGCTCCGATCGTGGCGGCGAGGCCGAGGCCGGCGGCGAGCCCGAGGAGAGAAGCACGTTTGCGCAAAGAACCCATCGCAAAATAACCTCGGCCGGACGGCGCTTGTCCCGCGGCCCGGCTGAGCGCGGCGCGGACCGGTTTGTTGCGTTTGCCAGACCTTTGGTTAAGACCGTCCTACTGTGGGCCGCCGAGGCGTCGTGGCGAGGGAGCGCGGAGCCATGTCGAGAGCCAAACCGCTGGTGATCGTGACCCGCCGCTTGCCGGAGCCGGTCGAGACGCGCATGCGCGAGCTCTTCCAGACGCGTCTCAACATCGACGACAAGCCGCTGAGCCAGGCCGAGCTGGTCGAGGCCGTCAAGGCCGCCGACGTGCTGGTCCCGACGGTGACCGATGCGATCGACGCGCAAATCATCGCCCAGGCCGGCGAGCGCCTGAAGCTGATCGCCAATTTCGGCAATGGGGTCGACAACATCGACGTGGAGGCCGCAGCCAGGCGCGGCATCGCCGTCACCAACACGCCGAACGTGCTCACCGAGGACACCGCCGACATGACGATGGCGCTGATCCTGTCGGTGCCGCGCCGGCTCGCCGAAGGCGCCCGCATCCTGCGCGAGGGCGGAGAATGGAGCGGCTGGTCGCCGACCTGGATGCTCGGCCACCGCATCTGGGGCAAGCGCCTCGGCATCGTCGGCATGGGGCGGATCGGCACGGCGGTGGCGCGGCGGGCGCGCGCCTTCGGCCTCGCCATCCATTACCACAATCGCCGGCCGGTCGACGCCAAGACGGAGGAGGAGCTGGAGGCGACCTATTGGGACTCGCTCGACCAGATGCTCGCCCGCGTCGACATCGTCTCGGTCAATTGCCCGGCGACCCCCGCCACTTTCCATCTCCTCTCCCGTCGCCGCCTCAAGCTGATGCGCCCCGGCGCGGTGATCGTGAACACGGCGCGCGGCTCCGTCATCGACGAGGGGGCGATGATCGAACTGCTCGCCGGCGACGCGCTGGCCGGCGCCGGGCTCGACGTCTTCGAGCACGAGCCGGCCCTCAATCCAAAACTCCGCAAGCTCGCCGAGACCGGCAAGGTCGTGCTCCTCCCCCACATGGGCTCCGCCACGCTGGAGGGCCGCATCGACATGGGCGAGAAGGTGATCGTCAACATCCGCTCCTGGATGGACGGCCACAAGCCGCCGGACAGGGTGCTGCCGGGCGGTTTCTAGGCGCGCATCGGTGGACGCTACCTGCCGCGCCGATGAAGCATGCTGATGCCCACGATCTCGATGGAAAGCCGTCGGCCGTAGCTAAAGCGGGGTCCCCCTCCCCCTTGCGGGTCCCTTGCGGGCCCCTTGCGGGAAGGGGCCAGGGGAGGGGGACAGATGAAGGCCGCCGCCCGGCTTCTTTCCCCCCTCCCCAGCTCTCCCCAGCCCTGCCCCGGCCGAAGTGGGGCCTGCCCGATTTCGGCTCGGAAGCCTCCAACTCGGGCAAGCCCGAGTTGGATTGGGGGGAGGGAGCGCGCCGGCGCTGATTCGGCAAAAATACTTATCCCCGCCCTGAAAACCTCCCGTATCATCTTCGCCATCTCCGCCCGGTGAGGGCGTCGGCCGGCGTTATCGATCGGGGCGGGGGTGCGGAGCCCGTAGCGGTGAAGGAGTTACGCCCGATGCACCGCCGCGGGAGCCCAAGCCGTTTTGTCGACGCATCGAGGCCTGGCGTGAAGCAACCCCGGAAGAGGGAGTGCTGAACGGGAAAGCCCCGAAGGCGAACGGAGCAAGCTTCCCCTCCGCGCGGGGCGCCCGCAGCGCCTGAACGCCGTCTGATCGCGATCGCAGATCGCACCCCTCAAGCGCCGCGAGGCGCCCCGCACCCCTCAATCCCTCCGGGCCGGATAGGTCGCGGGGACGCACGCGCTCGCGTTTAATCCATGCGCGTTGCGGCGCGCCGGCGCCTCGGCAGCGAACACCCTGATCCGATCCCCGTTCCCTTGCGAACGAGCGTCGTTCAGGCGCGCTCCGCTTCCTCCGCAAGCGCCCGCCGCGCCGCCTCGCGATGATCGTCGCGGATCGAGCCGCGGACCGCGGCAAAGGCCGCCATGAGCACCGAGGCGTCGTCGAGAAAGCCGACCCCGATGATGAAGTCGGGCACGATGTCGAACGGCGACACGAAATAGGCGAGCGCGCCGATCAGCGTCAGCCGCGCCCGGAGCGGCGTCGCCGGATCGAGCATGGCGTAATAGGCGGCAACGACCTCCTCAATGAAGGGAATGGTGCGAAGCGCCCGTTTCACGGTAGGCCAGAAGCGGGCGCGAATGCGTGCCTCTTCGCGGTCTGCTTCCTCCGGACCGAGGATCTCGACCTCGGGAACTCGTTTCGCCATGGCTCTCTCCCGAAAACGCAGGTAGGGCAGCGCCCTTCCTTTCACAAGCGCGTCCGTCCATGAAGGTTTCAGTGGCCCCGCACGCAACTCGGAGACGCGGATGAAGCTCGATCCCTCACTCGCCGCGATCGTCACCGGCGGCGCCTCCGGCCTCGGCGAGGCCACGTCCCGCATGCTCGCCGCGCAAGGCGTCCGCGTCGCCTTGCTCGATCTCAACCGCGACAAGGGGGAGGCGATCGCCGGCGAGATCGGCGGCGTCTTCGCCGCGGTCGACGTGACCGACGAGCAAAGCGTCGATGACGGGTTGGCCCTGGCGCGGGAGGCGCATGGGATCGAGCGCATCCTCGTCAATTGCGCCGGCATCGTGCATGGCCGCCGCACGGTGGCGAAGGAGCGCGACAGCGGCGCCTTGCGGGCGCACGACCTCGCCTCCTTCCGCAAGGTGATCGAGGTCAACCTCGTCGGGACCTTCAACATGATCGCCAGGAGCGCGGCGGCAATGGCCGGCGAGGCGCCGCTTAACGAGGACGGCGAGCGCGGAATCATCATCTCGACCTCCTCCGTCGCGGCGACCGACGGCCAGATCGGCCAGGCCGCCTACGCGGCCTCAAAGGCAGGCGTGCTCGGGCTGACCCTGCCGCTCGCCCGCGACCTGATGGGCTTCGGAATTCGCGTCATGACGATCCAGCCGGGCATCTTCTGGACGCCCATGTTCGATCAGATCGCGCCGGACTACCGCGCCTCGCTCGCCGCGAGCGTGCCATTCCCCCCGCGCCTCGGCGCGCCCGGCGAATACGCCGATCTCGTCCGCTTCATCTGCGAGAACAGCTACCTGAACGGCGAATCGATCCGCCTCGACGGCGCGGTGCGGCTGGCGCCGAAGTGAAGAAGGGAACGAGAACGGCTGCGGCTCCTTGTGCGAGGCGTCATCGGCACGAGGCAAAGGCGCATTAAGCCTCTCGGGTTCACAGAGCAGCCAGCAATGATTATCTCGCTTCCGCAATGAACCAGATCACATCACGCCGAACCGATTCCGCGAAGCCTCCCGTTCTCGTGCCGG
>JACCSN010000174.1 GCA_013812985.1 Hyphomicrobiales bacterium
ACATACGGCGGCGCCCTGGCCACCTACGGCGGGGCTTCCTATGAGGCCGTGCCCTACCCGGCGCCGGCGCCGCGGCAATTCCGCCCTGTGTCGCCGCGCGGCTCCGTCACGCTCAGGCCCCGTGAGACCCGTGAGAGCGGAGCCCAGAAGCGCGGCTAAATCGAACGGGCGAACATGGAAGCTCGACTGGACCGACCCCGCCGCTAAGAGCCGGGAGTGAGGTATCGTCGTCTTCTTCGAAGTGCGGGCTTGCCGAAGATGACAAGCGCCTCCTGCAAGCGCGGCAGCTTGGTCGCGTGCATCGGATCGAGGATTCGACGCGCCTCGGTCTCGCGGACGCCCAGCCGGCGCGCAAGCTCCGACTTGGACATGCTTGAGGCGGCGAAAGCCTCCAGAACTGCGAGTTTCGCCGCCGCCTCGGCCGATACCGTACCTTGACCCCGATTTCCGTCCCTGCGCGCGGCACAGGAAGGCGGCGCATCGGATAGGACAGGAGCGCGGTCGCGAGGGCTTCCTCCGCTGCCCGTAGTGCATCGCTTTCACCATCGCCTTCAGTGATCGCTTCCGGCACGTCCGGAAAGGACACGACGATCACTCCCTCTTTGCCGCCTGCTTCCAGCACGGCGCGGTACGAGTAGGTTCGCATCAAGCACGCTTCGCACAGTTTTGTGCGAGCGACAATTACCAGCCCAAGACAGCGAAACGCCGAGGCCTACTTCGCTCAAGGCGGTCGAGCCAGCGGATCGAAGGCGTACAACATAGACCTCAGGAGGATGTCACGATGAATGCGAAGGACGATGGTCTCACCGCAGGTGTGCAACGGTTGAACGCATTGCTGGGTTGGTGGGGAGTCCCGATGGCCGGTGGCAATGGCACGATCGACAGGCGGATGAAGCGGTTCCAGCAATTTGCGTCGGACCTGCAGAGCGCATGTGGCGACGCCTATGGTGGCCAGATGGATGTCTTATGCGCCAGCAACGATCGGATTGCGCGCTCCTTTCAGGACCTGCTGCGAAGCCGGCAGCCGCAAGAGGCGATGGCCGCGGAATTAGGCATCCTGGCGACATTTCTCGAGAGTGCGTCACGGCAGGCACGGGGATGGGCCGAACTGACGGAGAAGCTGCAGACATGCTGCGTCGCAGTCGCGCAAGATGCGGCCGAGGATCTTCGTCGACGAGCGCCGGAAACGGCTCCCACACCTGAGATCGGCGAGCCGGACCAGTCCGCCGCCCAAAAGACACGCAGGCAATTGGCGCCCGCCTAAACGAAGGGATGCCGGTAGCGCGCACGCCGTGCTCCGCTTTGCCTTGTGGGCTGCCCTTTGTTCTCGAATTCGAAAAGTTGAGCCGAACATAATTTTTTGACATCGGCGAGTGAGGTTTTTCAACCGGCCGCAAGCGAACCGCTGGGCCCGGATTATCCACCGAGCTGGCCAATTGAACCGGCAATACCTCCACTGCGGGATACACAAATGACCGATCGTAAACCACCGGCACGACCAGCATCTTATGACAAGAAGGTCGCCCTCGTTCTGCAAGGAGGGGGCGCGCTTGGCAGCTACCAGGCCGGCGTCTATGAAGCGCTGGCGTCCTCTGCATATCTCCCCGACTGGGTCGCGGGCATCTCGATCGGAGCAATCAACGCGGCGATCATTGCCGGCAATGCGCCGGAGAACCGCGTCGCGCGTCTGCGCAGTTTTTGGGAGGAAATCACGGCACCGACAGCGTGGTGGCCCTCTGGCCTGACCGGACCGTTGGCCATGTGGCAACAAAAGGCGAGCGCGCAGTCGGCCCTGTTATTCGGCCAGCCCGGCTTTTTCGCTCCGCGCAGCGCGCTGGATTGGTTTTCGTTGGATAAAGCCACGAGCTACTACGACACCAAATGCCTCAAGAGCACGCTGGAGCGGCTGGTAGATTTCGACCGCATAAATAGTCCAAGTGACAAGGAAATGCGATTCAGCGTGGGAGCAGTTAACGTTCGTACCGGCCGTTTTGTGTACTTTGACAGCGAGGAGATCAGCATTCGTCCCGAGCATGTCATGGCGAGCGGCGCGCTGCCGCCGGGCTTCCCTCCCGTCGAGATCGACGGCGAGCATTATTGGGACGGTGGTCTCGTCTCAAACACGCCGCTGCAATATGTGCTCGACTATTATCCGCGCCGCAGCCGCCTCACCTTTCAGGTCGACGTGTTCCAGGGCTTCGGACAGCTCCCGACAAATCTCGAAGAGGTCAGCGAGCGGCAAAATGACATCCGCTATTCAAGCCGGACGCGGGTGAATACCGACGCGTTCCAGCAAAAGCACGATGTTCGTCATGCGATTAACGAGTTGGAGAAACTGCTGCCGGCCGAGATTCTGGAGACGGAGCAGGGTAAGCGGCTGCACGCGTTCGGCTGCGTCACCGAGTTGGATATCGTTCAACTCATCTATCGCCCCTTCGCGCCTCAGGGCGCGGCGAAGGATTACGAGTTCAGCCGGAGCACGATGAACGCTCGCTGGCAGCAAGGGCTTTCAGACGCCGCCGCCACCTTGCAGGCCGCGCCATGGCTTGCGCCAAAGGTGAATGAGGTCGGCGTCCGTGTCTTCGATGTCATACACGCCATTTTGCTCGACCAGAACCCGGCGCTGGCCAAAGCGAGGGGCGGGGATGCCGATCGCCCCGCCATGCCGCCGATCAAGGAGCACATGTCCGAAGGTCCCAAGGTCAAGAAGTCAGCGTGATCGGAGTTAGACCGGTGGACGCATCCGAAGTGGCCGGGAGCGCCTTTGCGATGCCGCTCACCAGCCCGTCATATCCGCGCGGGCCGTATCGCTTCACCAACCGCGAGCATTTGATCGTCACCTATCGCACCGATCCCGCCGCGCTGGAGTTGGCCGTGCCGGAACCACTCGAGGTGGGCGATCCGCTTGTGCGGCTCGAATTCATGCGCATGGAGGGCAGCACCGGTTTCGGGCGCTATTCCGGGGCCGCACAACACATCCCAGTTCGCTTCGGCGCGCAGACGGGCGCCTATACCCACAACATGTTTCTCGATGTTCATGCACCTATTTCCGGCGGGCGCGAGCTGTGGGGCTTTCCGCAGAAGCTTGCCGCGCCGCGACTGACAGTCGCGCATGACGTCCTGCTCGGGATACTCAACTATGGGCCCGAGCGCGTCGCAACGGCGACGATGGGATACAAGCACGGACCCATTGCCGACGATGTGGCGCTGGCGATGCTAAACGAGCCAGGGTTCCTGCTCAAGATCATTCCGCACGTGAACGGCTCACCACGCGTTTGCGAGCTGGTGCGCTATTTCCGGCGCAACATTGTCCTGAAAGGCGCGTGGACCGGGCCGGCGGCACTTGAGTTGCACCCGCACGCCCTGGCCCCCCTGAACGATCTGCCGGTTCTTGAAATCATCTCATGCGTTCATGTCGTCGCCGATTTCACCCTCGCCCTGGGGGAGGTTGTTCATGACTATCTCGCTTGAGGCCATCTTGAGGAAACCCCGGCCATGAAAGCCGACGAAGTCCGCAAGCGCGCCTTTTCGATGCCGCTCCACAGCCCGGCCTATCCGCGCGGGCCCTATCGGTTCGTCAATCGCGAATATCTGATCGTCGCCTATCGCACGGACCCTGCGGCGCTCAAGAAGGTCGTGCCCAAGCCGCTGGAGATCGTGGACCCGATTGTCAAATACGAATTCATCCGCATGCCCGACAGCACCGGTTTTGGCGACTATACCGAATCCGGCCAGGTCATTCCGGTACGGTTCAACGGCGAGACGGGCGGCTATACCCATGCCATGTTCCTCGATGACGATCCGCCCATTGCTGGCGGTCGGGAACTTTGGGGATTTCCGAAGAAGCTCGCGTCGCCAACATTGCGCGTCGAACACGATACGCTGCTCGGCACGCTCGACTACGGCCCGGTGCGCATCGCCACCGGCTCCATGGGGTATAAGCATCAGCCGATGGAACATGATGTCGCGCTGCGGGCGCTCGGCGAGCCGGGATTCCTGCTGAAAATCGTTCCGCATGTCGATGGATCGCCGCGAATTTGCGAACTCGTCCGCTACAACTTGGGCGACATCAATTTGAAAGGCGCATGGACCGGGCCGGCAGCCCTGACGCTGCATCCCCATGCGTTGGCGCCGGTCAGCGAGCTTCCTGTGCTCGAAGTAATTTCAGGCGTCCATCTGATCGCCGACCTGACGCTTAATCTCGGCGAAGTCGTCCATGACTATCTCGCCACTTGAAACCACCCGAAGGACAAAATCTGCATGAGCCGCTTTCAAGACAAGGTTGTGATCGTCACCGGGGCAGCAAGCGGGATCGGCAAGGAGATCGCACATACCTTCGCCCGAGAGGGCGCCAAGATCGTCATCGCCGATCTGAAACAAGACACCGCCGAGACCGCAGCCGCCGAAATCGTTGCCAATGGCGGGGTCGCCATGGGCGTGGCGATGGACGTGAGCAACGAAGATTCTGTCAATGCCGGTGTAGACGCCGCTCATGATGCTTACGGTCGCATCGATATCCTGATCAGCAACGCCGGGATTCAGATCGTCCATCCCGTTGAATCGTTCCCATTCGCGGACTGGAGGAAAATGCTCGCCGTCCATCTCGATGGTGCGTTCCTGACAACAAAGGCCTGCCTCAAGCACATGTACGCAGCCAAGTCCGGCTCGATCGTCTACATCGGTTCGGTTCATTCGAAGGAAGCATCGCCCTTAAAGGCAGCCTATGTCACCGCCAAGCACGGCATTCTCGGCCTTTCCCGCGTGGTCGCCAAGGAAGGCGCGAAGCATAACGTCCGCGCCAACGTCGTGTGCCCGGGCTTCGTGCGCACGCCGCTTGTCGAAAAGCAAATTCCCGAGCAGGCCAAAGAACTCGGCATCAGCGAGGCGGACGTCGTCAAGACCGTCATGTTGAAGGAGACGGTCGACGGCGAATTCACGACAGTGGAGGATGTCGCTGCGGCCGTGCTGTATTTTGCAGGGGCGAAGACCAATGCGCTGACCGGTCAGTCGCTGGTGGTCAGCCATGGCTGGTTCATGGAATAGGGTGATCGCGCATGAATGACGTTCAACGCCCGCAGCCGGGACTAATTCAAAGCTGGGTTTCGCGGGTTTTCCACGGTGATGAAACCTATGTAGGAGGCAGTCGCATGATGAAGGCCGTGTGGAACGGAACGGTCATCGCCGAGTCCGCGAAGACAGAGATTGTCGAGGGCAATCACTATTTTCCACCCGAGGCATTGCGCAAGGAATTCTTCCGGTCCAGCGATACCCAAACAGTCTGTCCGTGGAAAGGGACCGCCCGGTACTATTCGATCGTCGTCGAGGACAAGGTGAATGCCGACGCAGCCTGGTACTACCCAGAGCCCAAGAGTGCGGCGAGCCAGATAGCGGGCAAAGTTGCGTTCTGGAAGGGTGTGCGGGTCGAGGCTGCGCAATAGTGCCGTCATTTCCAGGAATGGACGCGTCAGGGGCCAGTTCTTGCCGTGGTCAATAGTGCGGGCAATTCAGCCAGGGTGCGGATTTCATGATCTGGCGATCCCGGCAACCGTTCGCGCTGTTGTCCGTAGCGGTTGCACCAGACCACGCGCATGCCGAAATCCGACGCCGCATATGCGTCCCATCCGTTGGAGGATTGGAACGATACAGCGGAGGCGGGTACGCCGAGTTGATCCAGTGCGTATTGATAGACTTTGGGGTGGGTCTTGAAGGCGCCGACCGCATCAGCCGAGAGCACAACATCGAACAACCCGGTGAGCCCGGCGCCTGAGATGGCGGCGCGCAGCATCGCGGGGGATCCGTTAGAGAGGATGGCCGTGGCGAACCCTGACTGGCGCAGGGAAAGAAGCACGTCGCGGACCTCCGGAAAGGCGTCAAGCGTTCGATAGAGCTCCATCAACGTCTCGCGTAGTCCCGGAGTCTGCATAGTCAAGCTGTCGAGGGCGAAATCCAGTGCGTCCTCAGTGATCTGCCAGAAATCGATATAGCGACCCTGAAGGGTCCGCAGCCAGGTGTATTGGAGCTGCTTGTCGCGCCACAATGACGTCAGGGCAGCGCGACGGTCCTCTGGAATATCGGGGCAGCGCGCGGCGGCGGAAGCGAAGTCAAACAGCGTGCCATAAGCGTCGAAGACGCAAGCACGAACGCCAGTGAGCTGGCTCATCGAGAGGTTCCTCGGATTGGATAGTTCTTTTCGTTCACGGAACTTCGCCATTAGAAGGGTATCGAGAACCAGTTGGGCAAACGGTGCGTTGACTAAACTAATTTAGACCGCGCGCTTCCAGGTTTGGGCTAAACCATCGAGCCGATATCTGAGGCGTAGCTCGGATAGGCAAAGATGGTGCCCTTGATCTGGTTGACAGTCAGGCCCGCCCCCATCGCCATTGCGAACAGGTTGATCTGTTCCTCGGCGCCGGGACCAATCAGATGCGCCCCAAGGATCACGCCCGTCCCCCGCTCTACAAGAACCTTGTAGGCGGTCCTGATCGCTCCAACCCGCATCGACGAATACCAGCCGCCGGTTTTCTCGAATTTCACATCGAATTTCAGGCCCTTCTCGCGCGCAGCCGCTTCGGAAAGCCCGACGGTGGCCACCGGCGGCAGTGTGAAAACGACACTCGGGATCGGCGGGTATTTCACCGGGCGCTCATCCTTGCCGGCCAGCAGGTTCTTGCCCGCAATCCGTCCCTCGTAGGCCGAGACAGGCGTCAGGTTTGGGCCGCTGTCGGCGCAGTCGCCAGCGGCGAAGATGTTTGGGTTTGAGGTGCGCATGTAAGGGCTGACCTTGATGCCGCGCCGACCGCTCTCCGCGCCCGCGGCAGCAAGGTTCAGGTGGTCGATGTTCGGCACCCGACCGCTCCCGTGAACGACAAGATCGCACGTTACGGTCTTCACACCAAAAGGCGTTTCATAGGCCACGGCAAATTCCTTGCCGGTTTTCTCGATCTTCAAAACCTTGGCCTCGGTTTGCAGATTAATCCCTATCTCGATCGTGGCTTCGACCAGCATGTCAACCAAATCAGGATCGAAGTTGCCCAGTGGGCGCTTGAGCATTTCCAGGACCGTGACTTCGCTGGCGCCCGCCCGCTTGGAAATATGCGCAAATTCCATGGCGATGAAGCCGCCGCCGACAAATACTATCCTCTTGGGTTTTTCGGGCAGCTCTAGAAAGTCGGTGCTGGTGATCAGCAGGTCTTCGCCGGGGATGTTCAGCGTCATCGGCCGCGCGCCGGTGGCAATGTGGAAGTGCTTCGCTCGCAGCGTTGTTCCGTTGACTTCAACCGTATCTGGGCTGGTAAAGTGCACGTCGCCGTGCAGCGTGGAAATGCCTGCCTTCTTCAGCCCGGCTTCGATCCTCGAAGGCATGGCACCGGTGAAGGTCTGCTTGAACGCGATCATGTCGGGCCAGTTGATCGACGTTTGGGCTTCGAGCCCTTTGCCCTTCAGATTCTGCGCCCAATCCACGCCTTCAGTGACGGCAATGAGCATTTTTTTGGGGTCGCAACCGCGCAAAGCGCAGGTGCCACCGTAGGGCATGCTATCAACGCTGGCGACTTTCCAGCCTGCTGCCGCTGCCATACGGGCAACGCTGTTGCCAGCGGTTCCTGCTCCGATCACGATCAGATCATAATCTTGCGCGTCGGTCATGGAATTCTCCTGTCGCGTGAGTTTTGTTCGGCTCTCTCAGCCGACATTTTCAAGGTGGATAGCTGACCAAATCACAACCGCGTAGCTCAAGAGACGCGGTCTGCAACCCAGGTCGCCGGTTCTGATTTCGCCCCGTTCGCGCAAGAGGGCGAGCGACCAGGCTTCGTGCCGGTCCGGAGCGGTCTCGATCGCGACGACGCGCGCCATGGGCTCGATGCCGGATGGCATGTCGCC
>JACCSN010000185.1 GCA_013812985.1 Hyphomicrobiales bacterium
GGACCGGGCGCCAGGCGACCGTGACGCTGCCCGGCGGCCCGCTCCAGATCGAATGGGACGAGCGCGACCATATCTGGATGACCGGCCCTGTGGAGCTTGAATATGCAGGAGAATTCGATCCGCGGACCGGCGCGCTAGGCCGATCGCGATAAGCACATAACAACGGAGAGAGGACGAAGGGGTTGGAGGGCCTCAGTGCGGCTCAAAGCTCGCTCCTGGAGCCTTCCGGTTCTCGATGCTATGGGGTAGCATGGCCACCAATAGTGGAGTGCTATCAGCGTCTAAGTGTTTAGGACGCGCTGCGGGAGGCTGGGCAATGAAAGCAATCCTTGATTTCATACTTGGCCTTCTACAGCGACAATTCGGACAAGGATTTCTCTTGGGTATCTGTATCGGGCTTTTGGGGGTTTTCGCGCTGTATATAAACTATTCAGTAACGATTCCGCCCATCCAAAATTGCTTGCTAGTGTATCCGCGCTTGATGCACAGTTGAAGGCAACAGAGATTGAAGTGTCGAGGCTTCAACGAATAGTGGATAGCGAGGAAAAAGCTAATGCCACACTCATCTTCTCAGCAGGTTGCAAAGAGGTTTATAAAGTACTTCGTAGTGTTACATCCCCTCTCGGTCTTACCGTGGGCTGTGAATCCTTGAGGGTGTCCACTGACGGCGAATTTGAGATTGCGCTCATTGGTGAGGGCCTGAATTTTACTGCCAGCAAAAAGCAGCGTACGTGTTTGAATGCGATGGCGAGCCATGTTACCTAATCGCGAAAGCGGTGGATCCCTATGACAGCCACCGTATTCAGATCAGCATCTACGAAGGAAATCCGCCAGCTTCGGCGAAGGAGAGATAACACATTCTGGAGCTAACGCGCAGTGACCCTGGAGATCATCACCTTCGGCTGCCGCCTGAACGCTTGCGAGACGGAGGTCATACGCGCGTGCGCCGGCGAGGCGGGGCTGACAGACAGCATCGTCTTCAACACTTGCGCGGTGACCGCCGAAGCGGTTCGGCAGGCGCGCCAGGCAATCCGCCGCGCGCGCGGGGAGCATCCGGAGAAACGGCTCGTGGTCACCGGCTGCGCGGCGCAGACGGAGCCCGGCACGTTCGCTGAAATGCCGGAGGTCGACCTGGTCCTCGGCAACGCGGAGAAGCTGACCGCCTCGGCCTACCGCGCCGTGCCGGATTTCGGCGTCGGCGGCACGGAAAAGATCCGGGTCAACGACATCATGAGCGTGCGGGAGACCACCTCGCACATGCCGCAAGGGGTCGACGGCTGGGCGCGCGCCTACATGCAGGTGCAGAACGGCTGCGACCACCGCTGCACCTTCTGCATCATCCCGTTCGGGCGCGGGCCGTCGCGCTCCGTGCCGATGGGGGCCGTGGTGGAGCAGGTGCGCCGTCTCGTCGATCGCGGCTATCCCGAGATCGTGCTGACCGGGGTCGACATCACATCCTACGGCGACGACCTCCCCGGCCGGCCGCGGCTGGGCTCGCTCGTGCGCAACTTGCTGAAGCACGTGCAAAGCCTTCAGCGGCTCAGGCTTTCCTCGATCGATTGCGTCGAGGCCGACCCGGAACTCCGGCGCGCCGTCGCGGAGGAGGAGCGGTTCATGCCGCATCTGCACCTGTCCCTGCAGGCCGGCGACGACCTTGTCCTGAAGCGGATGAAGCGGCGGCATTCGCGCGACGATGCGATCCGCTTCTGCTCGGAGATCAGAGACGTGCGGCCGGACATGGCGTTCGGCGCCGACCTGATCGCCGGCCTCCCGACCGAGACTGAAGCCATGTTTGAGAACACGTTGCGACTCGTGGGGGATTGCGGCCTCACGCACCTTCACGTCTTCCCCTTTTCGCCTCGCAGCGGCACCCCGGCTGCAAGGATGCCGCAAGTGCCCCGTCAAGAAGTGCGCCTGCGCGCATCGCGGCTGCGGGAGGCTGGCGAACGGGCCTTCGCGGCCAGGCTGGCCCGCGAAGTGGGCGCCAGACGCTCGGTCCTCGTCGAACAGCCCGGGTTCGGTCGCACGGAACATTTCATGCCCGTCAACTTTCACAATGGCGAGCCCGGCGAGATCGTTTCGGTCGACATCCGTAGCGCCGACGGCCGCACTTTGCGTGGCGAGCACTTCAAAGAGGCGGCGTGATGGCTAAGGATAGAGAATTCGGTATCCGGCGAACCGACGATTCGGAAGGCGCCGGCCGGCGCCTTCCCAGCGGCTCCGCTAAGGT
>JACCSN010000194.1 GCA_013812985.1 Hyphomicrobiales bacterium
TGACGAAGAATACCACGACGGATCGAGCTGGTGAGGCCGAAGATTTCCTTTTCGACAGCTGGTTCGATCCGATCGAGGACGGGCTGCGAGCGAAGGTGCGCGGCTTCATCGAGACGATGATCGAGGAGGAGCTCACCACCGCTCTGTCGCGCCCGCGCTACGCGCGGCACCGGGACGGCGCGGAAGCGGGAACGGGTGTCCTGGGGCACCGGCATGGCCGTCGCGCGCGCCGGCTGACGGGCACCTTCGGGCCGACCGAGATTGCCGTGCCGCGAGCCCGTCTCCTCGGCGAGGACGGCACGACGCGCGAGTGGAAGAGCGCGGCGCTTCGATCCTACCAGCGCCGCACCCGAGCTGCCGATGCGCTGATCGCCTCGACCTATCTGGCCGGCACCAACACGCGCCGGGTGCGCCGCGCGCTCGCGGCCGTGTTCGCCGAGGGCGTCGGCAAGGACGTGGTCAGCCGGGTGTGGCGGAAGGTGAAGACGGATTGGGACGCCTGGAATCGGCGCTATCTCGCCTCCGAACCGATCGTGCGGCTCATCCTCGACGGCACTGTGGTGCGCGTGCGGCTCGACCGCAAGGCGACCACGATCTCGCTCCTGGTCGTCATCGGCGTGCGCGAGGACGGGCAGAAGGTGCTACTCGCGGTCAAGAACATGGGCGGGGAGACGGCCGAGGCCTGGCGTGCCGTTCTCGACGATCTCATCGGCCGGGGCCTGCGTCGGCCGAAGTTCCTCATCGTGGACGGCGCTCCTGGGCTCGAGAGAGCGCTCGCCGCCGACCGGAGCCGTTCCGTAGACCGTCTCGAACGCGAGCGCCATCTGCGCCCGCGCGCCTTGCGCGCGTGCCATGTCGGTGTGTCCTTCAGAGTTGTCGTTAGCGGAGCCGCCCGAGTCGGGTGTAGACTTGGTCGGCAGGCGCGGCTTTTCCGTCGCCTGTTCTCAGCAGGAGAACGTCATGTACGCCGTGATCCGCAGTTTCCCACAGATGCAGAATGTCGAGGAGGCCGGGCGGCTCGCCGAGACGGGCCTTGCGCCGATCCTGAAGCAGCAGCCCGGCTTCAGGGCCTACTACGTCATCCGTCTTACCGACGGCGGAGGCGGCTCGATCAGCCTCTTCGACAGCGCCGACAACGCCAAGGCGGCGCATGACCGCTCGCTCGCGTGGATCAAGGAGAATCTCGCGAGCATGATCGGAGACGCGCCACCAGTGGTGACGATGGGTGAGGTCCTGGCTCAGGTCTCGGCCGAGGTCGTCGCGTAGAGGCCGGCCCCCGTCCGTCCGACATGCTGATCTAGCCGAGCGGGTCGGCGCTCGCGTAGTGCAACACGATCGGGATGACCGCGGCCTTCAGAGGCGCCGCGCCGTCAACGGCGAGGTCAATCGGCCGCGGCGCATCGGCCTCGACCCAGTCGCAGAGCCCGCCGAGCGTGGGGTCGGCCGCTAGCACCGTGCCGACACCGACGGCGAGCGCGTCGAAGGCGGCGTCCCGACCGGTGCCCGCCTGGACCACCGCCTCGACCTCGGCGCGATGCTGGTAGTGGATGAAACCGGGATCGGCGTCTTGAGCCCACCGGGCAGGCCCATTTTCTTGATGGGGCTGGAAGATGGGAGAGTAGTAGCAATCAAGCAGAACTGATCGGCGCCCGCGATGCCGGGAAGCCGTCACCGCGGCGATCGCTGGCTAAAGACCCGCGCCGGCTGGAAGGAGACCAGCGTGCACGAGGTAAGCGGCCGCGATGGCGGGCCGATCGAGACGGACGAGGCCTGTCGAACCAAGCTGGCCCACGTCATCATCGCCTGAGAGAGCCGGCGGCTCCCGCCATGGTTCAACTGCCATCGCCATCTCAGTCGTCAGCTGCCCGCGAGGAGCGCCGGCGGTGACCACGGAGGACCACGAAGGGGGCGCCTATGTGCTCTGCCAACTCATCGCGCGCAAGTCGAGGCGATGGCCGGCTACGGGGTGCCGGAAGCTGACATCGCCATGGTGCTCAACATCGATCCGGAGACGCTGCGGCCCCACTACCGCAGAGAGCTGGAGGCGAGTGGCATCTGTATGCGGCGAATGGGGCTTAACACGGGAATCAACTTAGGTAGGCGGTACCATACCCATCATCTCTGACGCGCGTTCGAGCAGATCCTCCGGGCGCTTGACAGGCAGGGAGCACCGCATGCCGGCGCAGACGAGGGCCTGCGGGCCGGCGCCCGCAAGAGCCAGCGCCTTGGCCGGATGCGACGCGCCCAGCGCTGCCGGATCCGCGGCGGCAAAGACGGTCCGGTTCAGGTAAGGGAGCCCGAGAGCCGCCTTGGTGAGCGTTCCGCCGTTGTCGTTCGTCACTACGATGGCAAGGCCTCGGAGATACAGATCGAGAGCATTGAGGATCGATGCGTGACCGACGGGCGACTGGCGGGCGACACCCGCCAAGCCGGCGAGCGCATCATTTGCCGTCCGACGATCCTCCTCGCTTCCCGTGAGAGCCGCAAGCCGCACCAGAGCCTCCGCGAAAACGCCGTTCGCGTTGGGCACCGCCTCGTCGTGCGTCGGCTGCGGGCGCACCAGGAGGCGGTCGGCGTCATTAGCCGTCATGGCGAGAATGCCCGTCTCAGCGATTCGGTACTCGTCGCGGAGAATGTCTCGCCAGCGCCTCGCATCCCCGAGATAGTGAGCCTCTCCCGCGGCTTCGTGCAGGGCGAGCGCCGCGCGCATCATCGCCGCATGGTCGAGCGCAAAGCCCGGAAAGATCAGCGAACCACAGCGCCAGGAATGGCCGAGGCGCCCATCCCGGCTCATCGCCTCCCGGATGAAGCGATAGGCTTGCTCTGCAAGACCGATCCACTCCGGCCGATCGAGGAGAAGCGCGGCGCGGGCGAGGCCGCCGATCATCAGCCCGTTCCAGTCCGCTAGGATCTTGTCGTCGAGGCCAGGCCGAACCCGCATCGCCCGACGATTCAGAAGTTTTTGGCGAAGGCTCTGCAGGCGCGCCTCCACGTCGGGCGACGGAGCGCCGGAGGTCAGGAGATTCGGGATGTTCGCGCCCTCCCAGTTCCCCTCTTCCGTGATGTCGTAGACCTCAGCGAAGAACGCGGCGTCTGGTCCGAGAACCTCGCAAATCTCTGCGAGGCTCCAGACATAGAAACGTCCCTCCTCGCCCTCCGAATCCGCGTCAAGGCTCGAAGCGAAGGCACCCTCCGGCGTCGTCATCTCCCGTCGCAGCCACGCGACGATCCCCTGGGCCGCCTGCCGGAACAGCGAACGGCCCGTTTCGGCAGCCGCCAGGGCGAAAAGCTCCAGGAGCTGCGCATTATCGTAGAGCATCTTTTCGAAATGCGGGGCGAGCCAGCGCTCGTCCGTGGAATAGCGCGCGAAACCGCCGCCCAAATGGTCGTGGATGCCGCCGAGTGCCATCCGCTCCAGGGTTAGCAAGAATCCGTCCCGCGCCTCCGCTCCGCTGCCGAGGCGGCCATGGCGGGCGAGAAATTCCAG
Source organism: Hyphomicrobiales bacterium (assembly GCA_013812985.1). The sequence continues at coordinate 3,488 of JACCSN010000194.1, forward strand.
GATCGTCGGATTGGGAAATTTTGGGGCGCCTTTGACGCCGCCATGCTCCGGATCGATGATCCCGGCAACCTGGACGCCGAGCCCGGCGAGGTCGGCGAGGTTCAGCGCTTCGCCACGGCTTTGCCGTACCTGCTCGGACAAACTCTTTGTGAGGAGGCCCTGGTTGTGCGCGATCCGGTCCGGCTCCGCGTGGTAAACGCGGGCGATCTCGCGTAGCACCTGGCCAAAACCCGGTCGGCCGAAGCTCGGCTCCTTTGGGAAGTAGGTGCCGCCCCAGAACGGACTTCCCTTCGGGGTCAGGAACATCGTCAGGGGCCAGCCCCCTTGCTGACCGAGGAGGTGCAGTGCGCTCATATAGACATGGTCCACATCCGGCCGTTCCTCCCGGTCGACTTTAATGACGACGAAGAGTGCGTTCATGATCGCGGCCGTGGCCTCGTCCTCGAAGCTCTCGTGGGCCATCACGTGGCACCAGTGGCAGGCAGCATAGCCGACCGATAGAAGCACCGGCCTTTCCAGGCGCTGCGCCTCCGCGAAGGCGGCCGGCCCCCACTCCCACCAGTCGACCGGATTGTCCTTGTGCTGCAGCAGGTACGGGCTGCTCGCGGCGCTCAGGCGGTTCATTGCGTATCCGGGCCTCGATTGCGACAACGGGTGGCGAGCCGCTTCATCATCAATTCGGAAAGCGGTGGGAAGGCTCCCCGCGGCTGCACCTTTGCCCCGGTATGCCCCGGCGGGTGTCCGCCCTGGGGCTTCCAGGCCGCCGGCAACTTCTCCTGCACGCGCGCGGTTCCAGCTACACGAATCTGGAAGCGCCATCCTGCATTTATGGGCGACCACCGCTGATAGTCATCAGTACTCGCATACGAGGCCGCGGCACCCGCCCTTCTATCGCGTCCGCATGCAGACCGTCGGGAAGCGGATCTTGCCGACCGTGCGCTCAGGGTAGGCGACGCCGAAGCGCTCGGCGATGAGACGCTGAAGATCAACGCGCCGCCAGCGCACGACCCCATGCACGGCCCGATCCGGGCCGGTCTCGACGAGGCGGGTCAGGTCCGCCTGCTGGTCGGCTGAGAGGCGCGGCGGTTGCCCTTCGACCAGGTGTCCTCGAGCCCGTCCGGACCGCGTTCGTTGAAGCGGTGCACCCAGTCTCGCAGCGTCTGGCGATCCATGCCGCCGATGCGGGCCGCGTCCGTCCGGTTCGCCCTCGAGAACCGCCGCAAGCGACAGCAGCCGACGGCTCTGGTTCGCGTTCTTCGTCCCCGCCGCAAGCCGCCGAAGCGCGGCCGCCGAATAGTCCGTCCGCACGCTCACCGCTGATGCCATGCGCGAATCCTCCTCGCGCTATGGAATCATCTCGAGCCCAGGAGCGGAATCCCTCGCGAGTCAGAAACGATGGCCGTTGGTATTAGGTCTTGAGAAGAGCCGACGGTAAGCCGGCTTTCTCCCTTGATCACTTCCACTTCATTGGTTTGAGGTGGTCGCTCGCGAGAGAGTGTTAACAAACGGTGCATGTCTGCTGTCGATGTGTGGCGTTTAGTTCAGGATCTGACGAGAATAGCAACCGTCGTCGTTTCTTCACCGTTCTTTATGTGCTCGCGATTTCGGCGGGACCGGCCGCCCTGGCG
>JACCSN010000219.1 GCA_013812985.1 Hyphomicrobiales bacterium
CACCGCGCTGAGATGCGGCTGACGTGCCTGCCGCGAGGAGTGGACGTGTTGCGGCGAGCGCCGGCGGTATCCCGCCATCTTCTCTCCCGCCGTTGCGGAGAGAGCGGCGCGGTGGAGCGATTGCACCCAGGGTCTTTTGATTATCAAGGAGGAGCCAAGCCGAGGACGGTGAGGGCCGCTCCGGGTTGCCAGGCATAGTGACGGAGCGCGGCGGCGAGATTGACCCAGCCCGCCCCGCGCAGCAGCGCGATCACCGCGTTGCGCAGTGCGGCCAGCGCCTGTGGGGCTGCGCCGCTGCGGACCTGGCAGGCGTCCTCGCCGAAGGTGACGTCGCGCACCCAGTGCAGCCGGTTCTCGATCGCCCAGTGCCCCCGCATCTGGTCCAGCAAGGCGGCTGCCCCGCGCTCTGGCCCGAGGCTGGTGATCGCATAGCGCACCTCGCGGCTCGTCTGTCCGCGCCGCCGGCAGGTCCGTTCCACCCGCAACGCCTGCCGCACTCCCGGCCAGTCCAGATAGTCCGCGAGCACGCTGCTGGCCCACAGCCGTCGGGTTTCGCTCCGATCCCCGTGCTGATCGCGTTGGACCGCCGTGGCGAACCGCTCTCCCGGCGGCGGGTCCGTGAAGAGCGTGCGCAGCGCCCAGAGCAACTCGGGCTGGTTGGCCTTGACCACCACCAGATAGTTCCCCTCCTGCGCCCGAATCTGGTGGCACAGCGCGCTCTGGCAATACAGCGCATCGCCGGTCACCAGCCGCCCGGCCAAGGGCAAGCTCGCCAGGATCGCCGGCGCAACCGTCAACTCTCCTTCCCGGTCAGCGCGGCTGACCCCCCGATTGGGCCAGCACCAGGCCGGCCCCGTCGCTGTACGCCGCCACCAACCGCACCCCGGGCAACGCCTCGCCGTGGATCCCTCGCAACCCCTTGCCGTCGATGGCGATCGCCTCCTCGTCGCCGAGATTGGCCCGTGCCCAGGCGCTTAACGCCTCCTCAAACGCCGCCGCGTCGAGGTCGCGAAAGACCAGGTGCAGGGTCGAGACAGCCGGGGTCCGCTCCCGCGTGAAGCCCAGAGCCCGGACCACCCACGGGGGCTGCAGGCGTCCCCACTGGGCAATCGCGTACAGGCTCCGTGCCCCACAGAGCATCGCCCCCGTCGCCAGCGCCAAGATCGCTGGCAGCGGATGGCGCCGCCCGTGGGGCGAGCCCGGGTCGGGTACCGCCGCGAAGGCCACCAGGAGTCCTTCTCCCAGCTCTTCACCGTCCATCCGCGCAGTTTCTCATTCCTCACCGATAATCAAAAGACCCTGACCGTAGGCCGACGAGACTGGGCTTGAGTTACAGCGATGTGCAGAGGAGTTGTCCACCGGGATCGCGACGCGGGGTTGCCCTCGTGGGCGCGGCAAGCAGCGCCCCTACGACGATGCGACGATCCGTGCTGGTGCGAACGCGCTGGCAGGCGAGCGCCGCACGCGATGCCCCGACGGGCCGTGACGATTCCACCCCGTCGGCAGGTGGGCGCGGCCAGTAGCGCCCCGACGGTCCGGGTCGGAACCAGGCGTCTGCCAACCGGTCTAGGTCCGGCCGGCCGCTAGCTCCGCCTGGTGACCCGGCACCAACGACGGCACCGTGGCGTCGACCACGACCTCGATCAAGATCGGGGTGCCGTCGCGCCGCGCCTCGCTGAAGGCGGTTCGCAGCGCCCCTTCGATCTCCGACGCTTGGTCGACCCGCCGGGCGACACAGCCAAACCCGCGTGCCAGCGCCACCAGATCGAGCCCCGGCAGATCGAGCCCCGGGATCTGCTCGCTCAGCCCATGGAACGCGGCAAACGCCTTCAGAATGCCGTAGTGGCCGTTGCGAAGCACCAGATAGACGATCGGCAGATGGTGCTGAGCGGCGGTCCAGAGCGCCGGCAAGGCGAAGATCGCCGCGCCATCGCCGACCACGCAGGCAACCTGCCGGTCGGGCCGCGCCAGTTGAACGCCAACCGCCGCCGGCACCGCGAACCCCAGGCCTCCGCTCGCCGTCGCGAAGTAACCACCCGGCTGGTTGATGCGAACCTGGTCATAGAAGACGGCGCGGTTCGAGGCCGCTTCCTCAACGATCACCGCATCCATTGGAAGCGCCTTCGCCAGCGCCTGCATGGCAACCACCGGCGGCATCGGCTCCCCGGGCCGCGGCGATGGCGGCGCCGCGGGTGGACGACGCGTCGGCACCTCGCGCTCGGCCGCCGGAACCCCGGCGAGGAGTTGCTCGAGGGCGAGCGCGATATCGCCGACGATCGCCGTCCCGGCGGGGGCGCGGGCCGCTTCATCGGGGTCGTCGGTGAGTTGAAAGAGGGTCGTTCCCTCCGGCACGACTGGGCCGGGTAGATAGGGGTAGTAGCGAAAGACTGGCGCCCCGCAGACGAGCACCACATCGTGGCTCGCCAATCGCTCCGCCAGCGGCGCCATCGCCAGTGGCAACATCCCCTGAAAGAGAGGGTGATCCTGCGGGAATCCGCCACGCTCGGCGGCGGGCGCCATCCAGACTGGCGCCTGCAGGCGTTCGGCCAGGGCGATCGCCGTCTCCCAGGCGCCACGGCGGTCGATCCCCGCTCCGGCCACCAG
>JACCSN010000787.1 GCA_013812985.1 Hyphomicrobiales bacterium
GGGCTGATCCGCGATCCCGCATGAATTCACATGGCGGGGCGCGGCCAGAACCACCACAACAAAAGCGCGGCCGCGGCGACCCAGACAAACGCGATCGCCGCCGCTCCTGTGATGGAGGTGGGCCTGCCTTCCCGTCGCGCCGCCTCGGCGTGGAACTCGGCCATGAGGGGACCCGGGATGAGGCGAACCGCGAGCATGATCCCCAGCGGTACGATGATAACATCGTCGAGATAGCCGAGCACCGGGATGAAATCCGGAATCAGATCGATGGGCGAGAGCGCGTAGGCGGCGACGGCGGCTGCGGTGGCCTTCGCGTGCCAGGGCGTGCGCGGATCGCGCGCGGCGAGCCAGAGCGCGACCACGTCCAGCTTGATGCGGCGCGCCCACCGCTTCAGACGTTGGAGTCCGCTCATGCAAGACCATCCCCGGCGGGTTCCGCGAACCGCCCTTCGCGTTTGCGCGCGGTCCTGTTAGCTTGCCATGCCGACGAGCGGAATCGCGAGCCCAAAGACGCATGGCCCTGAGCTTCACGCCGCTCACCGACCTGAGATGCCGGATCGGCGAAAGCCCCGTCTATGACGATCGGACCGGCCGGCTCTTCTTCGTCGATATCCTCTCCCGGCAGCTGCACCTTTTCGATCTCGGCGGCGGCTCTCCTCGCGCCTGGGATTTCGAAAGCGAGGTCTGCTCGCTCGGCCTCGCCGCCTCCGGCCGGCTCGTCATCGCCTTGCGCGACAGGGTCATCCTGTTCGACATGGCGACAGCGGCGCGGCAGGAGCTCTGCACGATCGAGGCGGACCGCCCGGAAACGCGGCTGAACGACGGCAGGATCGGCCCCGACGGAGCCTTCTGGGTGGGCAGCATGGACGACCGCCCGGACAAGCAGCCTATCGGCGCGCTCTACCGGGTGGACGCGTCCGGAAAGGTCGAGCGCAAGATCGAGGGCCTCCGCGTTCCCAACGGCCTCGCCTGGACCGCGGATGGCGAGATCATGTTCCACGCCGATTCGCGCGGCCCCTGGATCGACCGCTGGCGGTTCGATCGCTGGACCGGCGCGATATCGGAGCGCGCGCGCTTCGCCGAGCCGAACGAGATCGGCCGGCCCGATGGGGGCGCCTGCGACGCCGAGGGGTTCTACTGGAGCGCCGGCGTCTCCGCCGGCCGGCTGAACCGCTTTGCGCCGGACGGCAGCCTGGCCGAATCGCACGAGACGCCAGTGCCGGCCCCTACCATGCCGTGCTTCGGCGGGCCGGATTTCGGGACGTTGTTCCTCACCTCTTTGCGCGAGGGCCGCGCGAAGGAGGCGCTTGACGCGGCGCCGCTGTCTGGCGGCCTGCTCGCGGCTGAAGCGCCCGTCGCCGGCTTCGCTCCCTGGCGCTTCCTGGATATTTGAGCGCGCTTACGCCAGCGTTCGTCCCGTTGGCGGCTCAGGCGCGGCCGTCGAGGTGGCGGGCGCGGCGGAGTTCCGGGAACCACCAGTACCACAGCGCCGCGACGCCGACCGTGCCAAGCCCGCCGATGACGACGGCCGGCACGGCGCCGATGAAGAAGGCGGTCACGCCGGCGCGGAACTCGCCGAGCTCGTTGGAGGCGCCGATGAACACCATGTTCACCGCGTTTACCCGCCCGCGCACCCTGTCCGGCGTCCACAGCTGGATCAGGATCTCGCGGATATAGACGCTCACCATGTCGGCGCCGCCCATCACGGCCAGCGCGAGGACGGACAGCCAAAGCTCCGTCGACATTCCGAAGACGACGGTGAACAGCCCGAACACGCCGACGAACAGGAACATGATGCGGCCGGCATGGTCGCGGATCGAATGGGTGGTGAGGTAGAGCGCGACGAAGATGGCGCCGATCGCCTGGCCGGCCCTGAGCAGGCCCAGGCCGCTCGCATCCACCTGGAGGATGTCGCGGGCGTAGACGGGCAGGAGCGCCGTCGCGCCGCCGAGGAGCACGGCGAACAGATCGAGCGAGATGGCGCCGAGCACGATCTTCTCGCGCCAGATGAAGCGGAAGCCGGCGACGATCGTCTCCCAGGTCGCCGGCTCCGCCATGGCTTTTTGGGCCGGGCGCGGGACGGTGAGGATCAGCGCGGCGGACACGAGGAGCAGTGCGAAGGCGACGCCGTAGGCGAGCTCCGGCGAGGCATCATAGAGGAGCCCGCCGGTAACGGGCCCGAGGATCGTCGCGATCTGCCAGCCGGCCGAGCTCAAGGCGATCGCATTGGCCAGGATCTCGGGAGGCACAAGGTTGGGCAGGAGCGATTGCTGGGCCGGGCCGTAGAAGGCGCGGGCCGTGCCGAAGCCGGCCAGGATGATGAAGATCAGCCAGACGGCCTTCATCTCCGTCAGGGTGAAATAGAGCAGCGCGGCCGCGCAGAGCGCCTCCAGCCCCAAGCAGACCGCCATGATGGTGCGGCGGCGGTAGCGGTCGGCCGCGGCGCCGGTGACCAGCACCAGCGCCAGGGCAGGCAGGAACTGCGACAGACCGACAAAACCCAGATCGAGCGGGTTGCGCGTCATGTCGTAGACCTGCCAGCCCACCGCCACCGTCTGGATCTGCACGGCGAAGCCGGAGGCAAGGCGCGACAGCCAGTATCGCATGAAGGCGGCGTTCTGGAACGCCGCCCAGCGGGAGCTCGGGAGGGCTTCGGAGGCGGAGGTCATTCAGGCTTTCAGGGCGGATCGGGGAACCGTCGAAGCAGCGCGGGGAGAATATTCGACCCATTCAACTCGCGCGCCCGGCGCACGATTCAGCCGGACTAGATGCCGCGAGTGAGGCCGCCGTCGACCAACAGATCCTGGCCGGTAATGTAGCCGGCATCGGGGGAGAGGAGGAAGGCAACCGCGCCGGCGATCTCCTCCACCGTCCCGAAGCGGCGCGCCGGAATCGTTTCCACCAGAGCTTCGGTTTCCGGATAGGAATCGATAAAGCCGGGCAGAACGTTGTTCATGCGGATGTTCTCGGCCGCATGGCGGCGCGCATAGAGCTTGGCGAAGGCGGAGAGCGCCGCTCGCAACGTGCTCGAAACCGGATAGTCCGGGCTCGGCTCGACAGCCCCGAAGGCCGAGATGTTGACGATGGCGCCGCCGCCCGCCTGAGCCATCGCCGGCGTAACCAGCCGCGCGGTCCGGACCACGTTGAGAAGAACCATGTCGAGACCGGCGTGCCAGTCCGCATCGCCGATATCCAGGAGTTCGCCCTTCGGCGGGTGCCCGGTGTTGTTGACCAGCGCGTCGATGCGGCCGAAGCGGTCGAGCGTGGCGCGGACGAGCCGTTCGAGATCGGCCGGTTCGGTGACCGACCCGCGAAAGGCCGATGCGCCGAGTTCGGCCGCGAGCGCTTCCACCGCGTCCGACGTCGCAAACAGCGCGAGCCGGTAGCCCCGCCGCCCGAGTTCCCTTGCGATCGCTTCGCCCATCCCTCGGCTGGCGGCGGTGACGACTGCGACCGGTGCGACGGCGGACATGCTGGCTCCTGCGACGAATTCCCCACCTATACGGGAACCGCCGGCTGCCCGGAAGCTGGGCCGCCCTTCTCCGCCACCATGATGTAGTTGACGTCCATGTCGGCGGAGCGCCGCCAGCGGTCGGCGAACGGGTCGTAGGTCACGCCGCCGCGGGCGACGACGGCGAGGCCGGCCCCCTCCAGCGCCGCCTGCAGCTCCGCCGGCCGCACCAGCTTGGCGTAATCGTGCGTTCCGCGCGGCAGCCAGCGGAGCAAAACCTCGGCGCCGACAATCGCCAGCGCATAGGCCTTCAAGGTGCGGTTGATCGTGGCGACGAAGAGCTGGCCGCCCGGCCGCAGCATTTCCGCGCAGGCGGCGAGGAAGGCCGGGATGTCCGCCACATGCTCCACCACCTCCATGGCCAGCACCACGTCGAAGGTTTCGCCGGCCTCGGCCAGCGCCTCGGCTGTGGTCGCGCGATAATCGATCGCGAGCCCACTCGCGGCGGCATGCAGCCGCGCAGCGTCGATATTGGCCGGCGCCGGATCCGCTCCGACCACTTCGGCGCCGAGCCGCGCCATCGGCTCCGCGAGCAGCCCGCCGCCGCAGCCGATGTCGAGCAGCCGGAGCCCGCCGAGGGGGCTCTCCCCCTTGATGTCGCGGCCGAAGCGGCCGACGATCTCGTCCCGGATGTAGGCGAGACGCACCGGGTTGAACTTGTGCAGCGGCCGGAACTTGCCGTCGGGGTTCCACCATTCCGCCGCCAGCCGCTCGAATTTTCGGATCTCGGCGGCGTCGATCGTGCTTTTCGTCGCGGCGGGTTTCGGTCGCATCAGCCAGACTTCCCGCGCCGCGATCGACAATGCAAGACCGCATCTTTCGGATAGCACCAGCGACTATCCTGTCGGTTGGATTTCGTAGCCGGCGCCGCAGTTCTCAAAGCTCGCGGAAAAGCGGCGTTGAATAGACCGCCGCCTTTGTCCATCGTGTTGATCCGAAACTCGCCAACCCGCGATCAGAACCGGGTCGAGCGCCGGCACGATTGTCGGACAGGAGGAGAAACCATGGATCCCTTTGAGCAGCGGAAGCTCGGCCGTTCGGCGATCACCTTGCCGCAGCTCGGCTTCGGCGGAGCGCCGCTCGGCGAGCTTTTCACCAGGGTTTCGGAAGCCGATGCGGAGGCCACACTCGAGACCGCCTGGAGCTCCGGAGTTCGCTATTACGACACGGCGCCCTGGTATGGCCGCGGGCAGAGCGAGCACCGTATCGGCCGCTTCCTCTACCGGCAGCCGCGCGGCGAGGTGATCCTGTCGACCAAGGTCGGGCGTGTGCTCAGCGCCCCGGAGCGCCCGGCTTCCTTCGACACCGGCATGTGGGCCGGCGGCCTGCATTTCCAGCACCGCTTCGACTACAGCTATGACGCGATCATGCGGGCTTACGAGGACAGCCTGCAGCGGCTCGGCATGAACCGCGTCGACATCCTCGTCATCCACGATCTCGACTACTGGCACCACCAGACGGAGCCCCTGGTGGCCGCCCATATGGCCAATCTGGCGACCGGCGGCTATCGGGCGCTCGCCGAGCTGAAGGCGGCAGGGCGGATCGGGGCCATCGGCGCGGGCATCAACGAGCTCGGCATGATGCCGCGCTTCCTGGAGCTGTTCGACCTCGATTTCTTCCTGCTGGCGCTGCGCTACACGCTCGGCGAGCAGGACACGCTCGACCATGAGCTGCCGCTCTGCGAAAAACGCGGCGTTGGGCTGATCATTGGCGGCGTCTTCAGCTCGGGCCTCTATGCGACCGGACCCGTCGCCGGCGCGAAATACAATTATGAGGATGCTTCGCCGGAGGATCTCGACAAGGCCGGCCGGATCGCCGCCGTCTGCCAGCGGCACGACGTGCCGCTCCCCGCGGCCGCGCTGCAATTCCCGCTGCACCATCCGGCGGTCGCCTCCATCATTCCCGGCGCGTTCCGCCCGGATCATGTCACCGCCAATCTCGATTTCATGCGGCGCGAGATCCCGACCGACCTATGGGCGGAGCTGAAGCAGGAGCGCCTGATCCGCGCCGACGCGCCGACGCCGTAAGCCGCCTTGCGATCGGGAATTTTTCCCGTCACGCGCCGTTGCCGTCCGCCCGCGGCCCGAGCCACAGTATCGCCCAGTTTCTCGCCAAGAACCGGATGCTCGGAAACCGGCCGGAGGGGGCGGCGGCCGTCGTGAACGATTTGGTAACCAAAACCGGCAAATCTCGCGCCAACCGGAATGTGCTTCGGCCGGCTCGGATTGCCAAGTCAAGAGACCAATTCAGGCCCTCACCATGATGAAACACGCTCTTCTCACGACCGCCTTCGTCCTCGCCACGCTTTCCGGCGCCTTGGCGCAAGGCGCCGCCAAGCCGACGCTGGTCGGCACGTTCACGGACTGGACCATGTGGTCCTATACGGGAAGCTACACCGGCAGCGGCGAGGGCAAGATCTGCTACATTTACGCCGAGCCCTCCAACATGACCCCACCGAAGCTCGACCATGGCCGCGTCAGCTTCTCCATCACCTCAAGCCCGGCGCAGGGCGTCCAGAACGAGGCGAATTTCGTCACCGGCTACGCGCTCAGGGAGCAGACGCCGGTGACCGTCGATATCGACGGCAAGAAATTCACCATGTTCACCCAAGGCGACAGCGCCTGGCTTCTCGACAAGTCCGACGAGCCGCAGCTTCTCGCCGCGATGAAGAACGGCAAGAAGATGGTCGTCTCCGCGCAGTCGCGCCGCGGCAACAAGACGACCTACAATTATTCGCTCTCCGGGGTCACGGCGGCCGCCGACACGATGATCGCCGAGTGCCAGTAGCGGGCGGCTGCCCCGCTTCCTATCTTCCGGCGAGCATGGATTAGCGGGCCGCTTCACACGGGGCGGTCCGTTCCCGTTGCAGCGCGTCTGCGTGCTAGAAAGACCGGATGAGCGCCGCACCCGCTATTATCGAGTTCGACCCGACACTAAGGGAGACGCCCGCGGAGTCGACGCCCGCGTCGCTGATAGGGCTGTCGCGCGAGGCGTTAGGCGAAGCGATTGGCGCGGCCGGCGTGCCTGAGAAGCAGGTCCGCATGCGCTCGG
>JACCSN010000247.1 GCA_013812985.1 Hyphomicrobiales bacterium
CGGCACCGTGATCGGCACGTCGCTCATCTCCATCGGCCGCGACTCGATCTTCCTGGCGCTGGTGCTGACGATGATCTTCAGCCTCATCCTCGGCATGGGCATCCCGACCATCCCGAACTACATCATCACCTCCTCGCTCGCCGCGCCGATCCTCCTGAAGCTCGGCGTGCCGCTCATCGTCAGCCACATGTTCGTCTTCTATTTCGGCATCATGGCCGACCTGACGCCGCCGGTGGCGCTCGCCGCCTTCGCGGCGGCGCCCATGGCGAAAGTCTCGGGCATGAAGATCGGCGTCCAGGCGATCCGGATCGCGCTGCCCGGCTTCGTCATTCCCTACATGGCCGTCTACGACCCGAACCTGATGCTGCAGCCCGTGCCGGGCCTGGACGGCGCCGGCTACTGGGTCGCGGTCGTCTATATCGTCGTCAAGGCGGCGCTCGCCATGCTGCTCTGGGGGGCGGCGGCCATCGGCTATGTCTATGGGCCGCTCAGCTGGTGGGAACGGCTGCTCGCGGCTATCGCGGCGGCATTCCTGGTCACGGCAATCCCGCTCACCGACCAGATCGGCTTCCTCCTCGCCGCGCTGGCGATCGGCATCCACGCTTATCGCGTCCGCGTTGTCGAGCGGGCGCGGCAGGCCGCATGAGCCTGTGCATCGCCGCGGCGGGCTTGGCGGTCCAGGTTGCCGCGTCGAGCTTCACTCTGTCGTGGACCCATACGATCGAGAAGACGCGCTGGGAGGAGGATTGGCGGGTCGAGGGCGACGGGCTGGTCATCGACGAAGCCCGCGTGCAAGGCTCGGGCGCCGGGATGGAGCCGCCGGCCGAGGCGCGGCTGGAAGGCGGCTTCTACGTCTGGGCGCCGGACATTCCGCCGGTTCCGGAGCTGGTTCTCCGCCGCGCCCCGGAAGCCGGCGACTGGACGCTCTGCGCCGCCGGGCGCTGTGCCACGCTTGGCGACTGGCTGGTCGGTGAAGCGGACCCGGTGAGGATACGGCCTTGTCAACAAAAGGGCCCGTCCTGAACAATCGAAGGCTTTAGCAGGCCGGCAGCTGTAAGCGGTTAAGGCCCATCAATGATCGTTTCGTTCCAGAACAAGCCTTTGCAACGCTTTTACGAAACGGGAGACATCAGAAAGTTGAGCGTGTCGAACATTGCGCGCATAAGCCGGATTCTAAGAGCCTTTATGATGCGGACGCGCCGGAGCACATGAACCTTCCCGGCGTGCGTTTTCACAGCTTGAAAGGGGATCGGAAGTTCGCCGTGGACGCCACCGGCAACTGGCGGGCGACCTTTGGCTGGAGCACGGATGGTGCTATCGATTTCGATCTAGAGGATTATCATTGATGAGAGCCAAGCACCTTAGGCGCGGCCTCCCTCCGATGCATCCGGGTGAGCTTCTCCGCGAGGACGTGCTCCCCGCGATTGGTAGGACAAAGGTCGAAATCGCACGCCTGCTGGGAGTTTCCCGGCAGACGCTCTATGACATCCTTGCCGAGCGCGCGCCGGTCACCCCGAGCATGGCGCTGCGGCTCGGAAAGCTGTGCGGCAACGGTCCGGGCCTCTGGCTAAACCTGCAACGCACCTATGATCTCCGCAAAGCAGAGGCGGAAATGGGTGACGAGCTAGCGGCCATTCCGACCTTGAACGAGGCGGCCTGAGCCTCAGTGCTTGTCCAGCTCGGCCCGCTCCTCCGCCGCCGCTTCCGGTGAGCTCCTCACATCCCGCTCCGCCGACGCGCTGAGGCGCTGATAGGCCCCCAGCCCCACGATGAGCGCCACGGCGGCGAACAGCAGGATCGTGGGGTAGAGCATTTGCGACAGGTCCTCGCTCTTGCTGGCCTGGAAGATCGTGACCAGCGCCTCGAGAAAGACCGCAATGATGATGGTGGACAGGAACTTGGTGATGCTCCGCCGCGCTTCGCCGGTGTGCCGCATCTCCGTGGGGTCAAGCGCCTCCTCCTCGAGGATGTATTTGGCGACTTCGAAGACGGCGACCGCGATGACCATGTAGCCGACGGAATCGAGCAGCGAGCGGCCGACATCAGCCTCCGCCGCTTCGAAGGCGTTGACCAGCTCTATGCCGGCGAAGACGATGAGCCCGCCGGACAGGATGACCAGGCCGAAGGCGATCAGCGCGAAGAACGCGCGGGCGAGAAACTCGTAGACTTTCATGCAAACCCCGTCCGTGCGGCCGTCGGCTTTCGGCCCGGTTCTAGCCTTCCGCTTCCTCGCGCAGAAGCTCCAGCCTCAGCCATTCCTGTTCCGAATCGTCAAGCGCCGCCTCTTGATCGCTCAATTCGCCTGCCGCCTTGTTGAATGCGCTCGGGTCGCGGGCGAACAAAGCGGGGTCGGCGAGCTTGTCGCGCAAGGCGGCAATGGCCGATTGCAACGTTTCCATGCGCCGGGGCAGCGTCTCCAGCGCATGCTTCTCCTTGAACGAGAGTTTGCGCTTGACAGCCGCCATGCGCGGCGTAGCCCCGCCCGGCTTTACAGCCGTTCTCGGTCGCTCCGGCCCTTTCGGCGGCGGCGGCCCCGATGCCGCGCCCCGCTGCGCCAGCATGTCGGAATAGCCGCCGGCATATTCGACCCAGCGCCCCTTCCCTTCCGCCGCCAGCACCGACGTTACCGTGCGGTCGAGGAAATCGCGGTCGTGACTGACGAGGATCAAGGTGCCTGGGAAGTCGGCGACCATCTCCTGCAGGAGGTCGAGGGTTTCCAGGTCAAGGTCATTGGTCGGCTCGTCGAGCACGAGAAGGTTCGAGGGCTGGCTCAAAACCCGCGCAAGCATGACGCGGCCGCGCTCGCCGCCGGAGAGCGAGCCGAGCGGTTGCCCCGCCTGTTCCGGCGCGAAGAGGAAATCCTTCATGACGCTGACGACGTGGCGCGCCTGCCCGCCGAATACGACGTTGTCGCCGCGACCCCGCGTCAGCGCCTCCTTCAGCGTGGTTGTCGGGTCGAGGCTCGCCCGCCTTTGGTCGAGCGAGGCGATGTCCAGATTGGCGCCGAGCCGCACGACGCCGGAATCGGGCTCCGCCGCGCCGGTGAGGATGTTGAGGAGCGTCGTCTTTCCGACGCCGTTCGGCCCGACGATTCCGAGGCGGTCGCCGCGCGCGATCCGGATGGAGACGCCGTCAATAAGCTTGCGGCCGCCGAGATGCTTGGAGACGCTCCGCGCCTCGATCACCAGCTTGCCGGAAGTCTCCCCTGCGGTGACGGTGAACTTCACCGCGCCCGCCGACCGGCGCGCGTCGCGCCGCTCGCGCCGGAGGTCCTGCAGCCCCCGCATCCGCCCCTGATTGCGCTTGCGCCGCGCGGTCACTCCGTAGCGCACCCAGTGCTCCTCCGCGGCGATCTTCTGGTCGAGTTTCTGTCGGTCGCGCTCTTCCTGCTCAAGCACGGTGTCGCGCCACGCCTCGAAGTCGCCGAAGCCTTTGTCCATGCGCCGGATGTTGCCGCGATCAAGCCATAAAGTGGCGCGCGACAGGGTCTCCAGGAAACGGCGGTCGTGGCTGACCAGCACGATCGCCGAGCGCATCCCAGAAAGCTCCGATTCCAGCCATTCGATCGCTGGGAGATCGAGATGGTTCGTCGGCTCGTCGAGGATGAGCACGTCCGGGTCGGGCGCCAGCGCGCGGGCCAACGCCGCCCGCCGCGCCTCGCCGCCGGATAGGTTCGCCGGCGCTTCCGTCCCGGTGAGGCCGAGTTCCGACAGAAGGTATTGCGCCCGGTAAGGATCGTCGCCCGGGGCCAGTCCCGCCTCGACAAAGGACGCCGTCGTCGCGAAGCCGGAAAGGTCCGGTTCCTGCGGCAGGTAGCGGACGGTCGTCCCGGAGCGCATGACGCGCTCGCCGCGATCGGGCTCGATCAGCCCGGCGGCAAGCTTGAGCAGGGTCGACTTGCCCGAGCCGTTTCGCCCGACCAGCGCCAAACGCTCGCCTTCGCCGACGCTGAGCTCGACGGAATCGAGGAGCGGCGCGCCGCCGAAGGTGAGCGAGACGCTGCGGAGGCTGAGAAGGGGCGGGGCCGACACGATCAGCCGGGCGGATCGATGGCGTCCCGAAAGGCGGCGATCTCCGGCTCCAGCCGGCTTGCGACCACCTTGGCCGCTTCAACCGCGTGCCGAGCCTTACCCCGGTCGAGGAGATCGTAACCGTGCATCGCCACGTGGCGGAAACGACGGGTCTCACGCAATGCATCCCTGAGCTCCGATGAGACCATGGCAGGTCGCGTTCCGGAGATCGGCTCGGCACACTGGTCGATAAGGCGGGCATGTGTATCGGGGCCGATCGGCAGTTCTTCATTGACGATCCCGAGCACCCTGCGGAGGGCCGCCTCGGCGGAAGTATGGCCCGACTGCATCATGTGCATGAAGCCCATCGAGCTGATGTAATCCTCTTCGTCGCTGGCAGGCGCCGGCCGAGAATAAACCTCGATCGCACGAGTGAAGTGCTTGGCCGCGTAACCAGCGTCAGAAAAGACGTATTTCCAGCGACGGTCGGTCAAGACAGGATTTTCCCTGTTTCTACTGCATCTGCGATCAGCGCGTCGGAGCAGTAGTCGCGGGGTCGAACGTCCGGGAGCAGGCCCCGTTTCCAGTTCTCATCCTCCGCAAAGGCTATGGCCTCGGACCGAAACTCGTCCGGAAAATCCACAATCACGTCGATGTCGCTGTGCTCAGCCATCCGCCCCGTAGCAGCCGAGCCGAACAGGATATAACGTCCGCCCTTGTCGCGCGCGAACGCCGTGAGTGCCTGCTCCAGCGAGCGCACCGCCTCGTCGGTCTCGCGCTGACGCGCGAGCTTCCGTTCAGCTAGCGTTGGGTAGGTCATCGTCATTTGGCTGTTTCGGGATCGTCTCGCCTCGACCATACAGCTTGCGTAGCCGCGCGACCACGCCCCGCGACCAAGGGAAGCGGCCGACGAGCTAGCCCCCATAGCATCCCGCCAGCCGCGCCCGCTGGCGCACCAGCGCCAGCACGACGTCGATGGCCGGCGTCGGCTCCCCTACCAGTCGCCCCAGCTCCTGCACCGCCGTCACCAGCGCGTCGATCTCCAGCGTCCGGCCGAGCTCCAGGTCCTGCAGCATCGACGTCTTGTGCGCGCCGACATCCGCCGCGCCCTGGATGCGGCGGTCCACGTCGACCGCGAAGCTCACGCCGAGCTTCTCGCCAATCGCCTGCGCCTCCACCATCATTCTCCGCGCGACGTCCCGCGTGCCGTCGTCGGTGGCGATCTCCACCAGCGTTCCGCCGGTCAGCGCCGAGATCGGGTTGAAGGAGAGGTTGCCCCACAGCTTTGTCCAGATATCGTTGCGGATCCGCGGGCGGACCGGCGAGCGGAGGCCCGCCGCGACAAAGGCGCGCGACAGCGCCAGCACGCGCTCGGTTTTCTCGCCCGACGGCTCGCCAACCGGGAAGCGGTCGCCCTCCACGTGCCGGATCACGCCCGGCGCTTCGATCTCCGCCGCCGGGTAGACGACGCAGCCGATGGCGCGCTCAGGGCCGATCGCTTCCCAGATGCGACCGCCCGGATCGACCGCCTCGATCCGCCGACCGTCGTGCTCCGCGCCGTGCATGTGGAAATACCACCAGGGCAAACCGTTCTGCGCCGTGACCACCGCCGTGTCGGGGCCGAGCAGCGGCTGGATGGCGTCGAGGATGCCGGGCACGGAATGCGCCTTCAGCGCCAGGAACACGACATCCTGCGGCCCGAGCTCGGCCAGCCGGTCCGTCGCGGCGACCTTGACGTTGATCTCCTGGCCATTCGATTCCTTCAACGTCAGGCCGTTCGCGCGCATGGCGGCGAGGTGGGGACCGCGCGCGACGAGGCTCACGTCGACCTCGCCCTTGGCCGCGAGCTTCGCCCCGACCAGCCCGCCGATCGCGCCCGCCCCGAAAACGCAGATTCTCACGCCGGTTCCTCCCTCATCCTGAGGCGCGCTGCCCGATCGACAGGCTCAGGAGCAGCGCCTCGAAGGATCGGATGCCGGACAGCACCCGTTAAAGGGAGCCCGCTCGAATCCTCGTGGTTCGAGGCTCCGCTGCGCGGAGCACCTCACCAAGAGGGTGTCGGCAACTTTGAATCGAATGCTTCACTCATGTCGTGAGCCCTAGTTTCGCCGCAAGGCCGATCCGCTGCAGCTTGCCCGTTGCCCCCTTCGGGATCTCCTCCAGAAAAACCAGCTTGCGCGGCACCTTGAAGTCGGCGAGGCGAGTAGCGGCGAAATCGCGGATGTCGCGCTCGCTCGCCGCCGCTCCTTCGCGGAGCACGATCGCGGCCGCGACATCCTCGCCGAGCTTGTCGTGCGGCATGGCGAAGGTGACCACCTGCGCCACCGCCGGGTGATCCATCAGGATCTCGTCCACCTCGCGCGGCGAGATCTTCTCGCCGCCGCGGTTGATGATCTCCTTCAGCCGGCCGGTGATGCGGAAGTAGCCCTCCGTGTCCATCGCCCCCTGATCGCCCGTATGGAACCAGCCATTCGCGAAGGCGCCGGCGTTGGCGTCCGGGTTGTTCTCGTAGCCGGCGGTGACGTTCGGGCCGCGGATGACGATCTCGCCCACCTCCCCCGCGCCAAGGAGGCCGCCGTGCTGCGACATGATTGCCATCTCCGGTCCTGCCGCCACCCCGACGCTGCCGGGCTTGCGCGCGGCCGGCGGCAGCGGATTGGAAGCCATCTGATGCGCCGCTTCCGTCATGCCGTAGGACTCGATCACCGGGCACCCGAACGCCTCTTCAAGCTCCGCCATGACCTGCGGCGGCAGCGAGGAGGACGACGAGCGGATGAAGCGAAGTTTTGCGCTCGAGATGCTGTCCGAATTTCGCGCCGCGCGGGCGAGGATCGCCTGATGCATCGTGGGCACGGCCGTGTACCAGCTCGGCGCCGCCTTATTCAGCCAAGAGAAGAAGCGGAGCGCGTTGAAGCCGGGCGTGCAGAAGACCGAGCCGCCCGCCGACAGCGAGGCGAGCACCGCCGCGATCAGGCCATGGATATGGAAGAGCGGCATGATGTTGAGGCAGCGATCCTCCGGCTTGAGGCCGAGCGTGGCGCGGATGTTCTCCGCCGAGGCGGCGAGATTGGCCTGGCTCAAGGGCACGAGCTTCGGCCGCGACGTGGTGCCGGATGTGTGCAGCACCAGCGCGATATCGCCCGGCTCCGCCGGACCCGGATTGCTCGTCGCCCCGATGGCCTCGCCCGACAGCCCGAAGAGCCCCGCGGACGCGCCGTCCTCCACCTCCAGCCTGAGGATCGCCAGGCCGAGATCGGCCGCCACCTGCTCCGCGGCCTCGTTGCCAATGGTGTCCAGGAGAAGCGCCCTGGCGTTCAGGTCGGTGAGGTAGAAGGCGAATTCCTCGGCCCGGTAGCCCGGGTTCAGCGGCGCCGTTGTCGCCCCCGCGCCGACGGCGACGAAAGCGGCGGCCATTTCCGGGCCGTTCGGCAGCACGATCGCGACCCGGTCGTTGCGGCCGATGCCGAGCTCGTTCAAGCGGCCGATCGTGTCGGTGACGAGATCCTGCAATTCGCCGTAGCTGAGCGCCGGCCGGCCCGGCGCCAGGATGGCCGGAGCGTCCGCCGCTTCTCGCATGATCATGTCGAGCATCGATTCCTCGTGGCAAGCTTGCAGCTGGCGAATGCCACTTGGCTCCGCTCCTCTCTTTAGCGAGGAACGGGAGCGTGGTCCAAACCGGGTTTGCGCTATTCAGCGCCCCACACAGCCCTTATCCTGAAGCGCGGAGCGAAGCGGAGCCTCGCCCTTCGACTTGCTCAGGATGAAGGGGCGAGGGCGTGTCCAGCGCGCGCTGGATGATCCTTCGAGACGCCGCAACGCGGCTCCTCAGGATGAGGGAGGTGAGTTTCGGGACGGGCTGTAAGCCAAGGAAGGCCTGCCTTCTGATCCGTCGGCTGACCCATAAACCTTAGCCGAGCTCAATCACCCGCCCACCGGCCGCTTCCGCGTCGGCCGGATCATGCGTGACAAGCAGCACCGGCAGGCCATGCTTTCGGCTTTCAGCGAAGACGAGTTCGCGGATCTGACCACGCAAGCCGGCGTCCAGCCGGGAGAACGGTTCGTCAAGGATGAGCGCCTCGGGCCGCGCCAGCAGCGTGCGCGTCAGCGCCACGCGGGCGGCCTGCCCGCCGGAGAGCGTCGCAGGATCGCGGGCGGCGAAGCCGTGGAGCCCGAATTCGGCGAGCGCGGCTTCAATCGCGCGATGCCGGGCTTCCCGACCCCTGACGTCCGGCCGAAGCCCGATCAGGAGATTTCCGCCGACCGAAAGATGCGGGAGAAGCAGCGCATCCTGGAACAGGAGCCCGATGCCGCGCCGCTCCGCCGGGAGCGCGGTCACGTCACGGCCGTTCAGGGCCACGCGCCCGGTCGCCTCGAAATCACTGCCAAGAAAGCCGGCGACGAAGGCAAGCAAGGTCGATTTACCGACGCCGGAGGGGCCCATGAGCGTCAGTGTTTCGCCGGGAGCGACCGCGGCGTCGATAGCGACCAATAGCTCCCCATCGAGCCGGATTCTCACGTCCTGCAAGACCAGGCCGTGTTCAGGGCGTCGGTCGGCAGTCATCCTGAGCTTCGCAGCGCCCGGCGGTTGCGGAACAACACCGAGGTGATCACGGCGGCTGCCGCGAAGCCCAGGAACGGCAGCAGCGCTTGAAGGAGCGCCGTGGCTCCGGCGATCTTGCGATCCCCGCCGGAAGCGAGCGCCAGCGTCTCGGTGGTGATCGTCGGCCAACGTCCCCCGCCAATGAGAAGTGTGGGCAGATAAAGCCCGATCGAAACGGCGAAGCCCAGCGCAGCCGCGGTGAGAACGGGGCGCGCCAGCATCGGCAGGCGGACACGCCAGAAAACGAAACTCGGGCCGTGGCCGAGCGCGCGGGTGAGTTGGCCGTAATGCGGGTCCCAGCTCCACCAGGGATCGGATAGCGACAGGAACACATAGGGAAAGACAAAGACCAGATGCGACAGGAGCATCGCCGGGAAGGCGCCGTCCAATCCGAGCCAGGAGAACAGAATCTGGAGGCCGAAAAGAAAGGCGACCTGCGGAACGAGCAGCGGAATATAAAGCAGTCGCAGGCCGCGCCCGGCGGCGGCGCGGCCCAACCGGGCCTCCCGTTCCAGCGCGCCAAGCGCCAGCGCGACCGCGGCGAAGCTGGTGGAAACGGCAAGGAGAAGCGTGTCGCGGAGAGGGCCGAGAAGGCCAGGGCCGACGCGCATCCACGTGGCGAGCGAAACGGCGGCGGGAAGCGCGTCGGGGAAGCGCCACGGACCGGCGATCGACCAGAGCCCCAGAAGGGCGATGCCGGCGAGGATCGTCGCGGCTGACAAGATGATCAGCCCGGCTGATAGTCCGCGGAGCCAAGAGTCGGCGGTGGCGCGCCATCCGGTCTTCGCGATGACCCGGGCAAGCGCGCCGCATGCTCTTTCCCCGGCAAGCCAGGCAAGGATCGCCGCGCCGGTGACGCCGATCTGCAGGACGGCTCCGGCGCCGGCGAGGAGATGGCCCCCAAGATCGGGGTCGTTTCGCCAATCCAGCACGCGGACGGCGAGCGGTGCCGGCGTGGTCGGCCCGAGTATGATGGCGACGTCGACGACGGAGGTCGCGTAGGCGAGCACCGCCAGCACCGCAAGCCGGACCTGCCGGTAAAGCGCCGGCAGGACGCCGTGCATGAAGCCGACGACCCGCCCATAGCCGAGCGCCGCCGTCATGCGCTCCATCTCCGCCACGCGGGCTTGCGGAAGCGCGGCGAGCGTCATGAGCAGGAGGAACGGGATCTCCTTGATGATCAGCCCGAAGCTCATGGCCAGGCCCAGCCGGTCCTGCACGATCAGCAGATCGGGAGGACGCTCCCAGCCGGTCAGCTCGGGCGAGACAAGCCGAACCAGGAAGCCGGCCGGCGCGATCAGGAAGAGGAGCCCGAAGGCGGCGGCGGCATGCGGTACGCTCAAGAGCGGTGAAACGAGCCCCTCCAGCGTCCTGAACAGCCGCGTGCCGCGCCATCCCGCCACGAACAGGATCACGACGGCGAAGGCGATGGCGGTGGTGGCAAGGCCGGTTCCGAAGCTCAACAGGGCCGAGCGGGCGAGGCCGGGCATGGCGAAGAGCTGCCGGAACGGCTCGAGCGACACATCGTCATGGCCGAGCGTTGGCAGGTAGCCGAAAGCCGGCAGCAGGATGCCCGCGAGACCGGCGGCCACCGGCGCGAGGAGCACGAAGAGCGCGGCCGCCGGGAAGAGCCGCAGCAAGGCGAACTACTGGATGACGCCGTAACGGCGCGCCCACTCCGTCTCGATGCGCTCGACCCAGGAGGGATGCGGCTCGGCAAGCACAGGCCCAAGCTCTTCGGGGCGGAGCGTCGCGATCCCGCGCTCCACGCCGGCGAAGCGCGCGGCGTCTTCCGGCGAAAGCTTGTCGACCGCGAGCACCGTGGGGTCGCCCCAGATCGCGGCGTCCTCCTTGCGCGCCTGGGCTTCGAGCGACAGGAGGAAGTCCGCGAAGACCATGGCGCCGGCGCCGGCGCTGGCGTTGAAAGGGATGGCCACGAAATGCGTGTTGCCGAGCGTGCCGGCCGGGAACACGAAGGAGCGGACCGTGTCAGGCAGCTCGCCATTGGCGATCGCGCTTGACGCATCGGCCGGGTTGAACGCGAAAGCGATGTCGATTTCGCCGTCCGCCAGGAGTTGGCGGAGGCCGCCATAATCGCGCGGGAACGCGCGGGCGCTTCGCCAGAAATTTGGGTGTGCTGCGTCGAGCCAGGCAAAAAGGGGCGCTACGGCGGCTGGGAAGTTCTCGTCAGTCGCGGGCGCCTGAAGGGCGGCGGGATTCGGCGTTAGTTCGACCAGGAGCTGCTTCAGGAAGGTCGTGCCGGAAAAATCCGGCGGCTGTGGATAGGTGAACCGGCCGGGGTTCTCCGATATCCATCGCCCGAGCGATGCGGCGGAAGCGGGGGGGTTCTGAAACCGGGCCTCGTCGTGGAAGAAAACGAGCTTCGCCATGCCCCAGGGCGCCTCCAGGCCGTCAACCGGGACGGTGAAATCGCGCTCCACGCTCGGCTTGTTCGCCACGTCGACGAAGCGATAGTTCGGCAGCTTCGTCGCCCAGGCGGCAGGCTGCAACAGCCCTTCCCGCTTCATCGCGGCGAAATTCTCGCCATTGATCCAGACAAGATCGACCTTGCCGCCTTCGCTCCGTCCGGCCGCCTTGTCGGTCAGCACGCGGGACACCACCTCGGCCGTGTCGCTGACCTTCACGTGGATCACACGAACGCCGAAGCGGTCCTCGACCGTCTTTCCCGCCCATTCGATGTAGTCGTTGATGCGAGCCTCGCCGCCCCAGGCATGGAAGTAGACGGTCTGGCCTTTGGCTTGCGAAAGGACGGCATTCCAGTTCGACGGGTCCGACGTTTCGGCGCGCGCGATCGGAACCGCGATGATGAGCGAAAGGAGCAATGCAAAAAGGAAACGCATGAAGTGGCTCCTGTCGAGCCGAACTGACGCGAAGTGCGAGCGCAGGGCAAGGCAAGCTTCGGTGATGCGATGTGAGTAAGCGCCTGCGCGCTCCCTCCCCCCTTGCGGGGGGGAGGGCCAGGGAGGGGGAAGGAAGCCGGTAGCGACCTTCATCTTTCCCCCTCCCCTAACCCCTCCCCGCAAAGGGGAGGGGAATCCGTCTCAGATCATCGCCAACGCCGTGCCCTGATGCTGGATGGCGCGGCGGGCCATGACCTGGACGAGGTTGGCCCGGTATTCCGGCGAGCCGTGGATGTCGCCCATCATGCGGGAGACCGGCACGGTGAGGTCCTTCAGCGCCTCCGCGGCGAAATTGCGCGTCAGCGCCTGTTCCGCCTCGCTCCAGCGGAACACGCCGTCATTGCCGGCGCCGGTCACCGCCACGCGGATCGCGCCGTCCTTGTGCCTGGCGACGAACACGCCGGCCATAGGGTAGCGCGATGCCGGGTTGCGGAACTTGGCATAGCCGGAGGTTTCGGGGATCTTGAAGCTCACCCGGGTGACGATCTCGCCCTCCTCCCGCGCCGTCGTGTAGAGCCCGGTGAAGTACTGGTCGGCTTCGATTTTTCGGCGATCGGTATGCACGGTGCCGGCCAAAGCCAGCACGGCGGCCGGGTAATCCGCCGCCGGGTCGTTGTTGGCGACCGAGCCGCCGATCGTGCCGAGATGGCGGACCTGGGCGTCGCCGATCGAGCCGGCGAGCGCGGCGAGCGTGGAGATGGCGCGCTTCACTTCGGCGGAGTCCGAGACGTCGGCATGCGTGGTCGCGCCGCCGATGGAGACGGTGTCGCCGGTCAGCTCGATGCCCTTCAGCTCAGCGACATGGCGGAGGTCGATCAGGTTTTCAGGCGCGGCGAGCCGCGCCTTCATGGCCGGCAGCAGCGTATGGCCGCCGGA
>JACCSN010000250.1 GCA_013812985.1 Hyphomicrobiales bacterium
TAAGTGAACGTTCGGCCGAAATCGCCGGCATAACCGCCAGTATTGAGCCCGTCCCGAAACCCAAATCCCTCATCCTGAGGAGCCGCGAAGCGGCGTCTCGAAGGAGCCTCCAGCGAGCGCTGGAGACGCCCTCGTCCTTCGAGGCTCGCCGCCGGCTCGCACCTCAGAGCGTGTGAATCTATCCGGGGCGGCATCCCGCTCCCTTCCGAGGGTGGATTCGCCAGAACACATGCGCGTCCATTTGCGATTGTCATCCCGGAAGGTGCGTCCCGGTCTTGGCCTCTGGCCAAACCGGGATGACAAACCTCGAGGGGTGGTGAAAATCAGGCTCGCTTACGGAGCTTCAGAAAAGCTTCACAAGGTCTCAGGATGAGGGCTGCGCAGGGTGGGTGGGAACAGCCCCTACTCCTAATCCGAATCCTGAACGCCTCCTTGCACCCCCTTTAGAACCGGTCCTTGCGCGTGCGGATCTCGGCGAATACGCGGGCCGGGTCGGCGCCGCGCAGGCCGACGGCGGTGGCGATTGCCGGATGGTCGGCGCGCATGAATGGGTTGGTCGCCTTCTCCCGGCCGATGGTCGTCGGCAAGGTAGGCTCGCCGCGGCCGCGCAGCGCCTCGACCTCGGCGAGGCGCTGGTGAAGCGCCTTGTTGCCGGGATCAACGGTGACCGCGAATTTCGCGTTCGACAGCGTGTATTCATGGCCGCAATAGAGCGTAGTCTCTTCCGGCAGGTCGCGCAGGCGCTTGACGGCGTCCCACATCATGTCGTGCGTGCCCTCGTTGACGCGGCCGCATCCCATTGCAAAAACCGTGTCGCCCACGAAGACGAGGTTCTCGTCGGGGAGAAAATAGGACAGGTGGTCGAGCGTGTGGCCCGGCGTGGCCAGGACGCGGACCGCCGTGCCGCCCCAATCGAAACTGTCGCCGCCCTTGACCGTGCGGTCGTACATGCCGACCTCCGCAGCGCTCGCCGCCGGACCGATCACCTCGCAATTGTAAGCGGCCTTCAGCGCCGGGATGCCTTCGACATGGTCGAGATGCTTGTGGGTGACGAGAATGTGCGTCAGCCGCCAGCCGCGCGCCTGGGCGGCCGCCATCACCGCATCCGCGTCGGGCGCGTCGATCGCGGCGGTGGCGCCGCTCGCCGGATCGTGCAGAAGGACGCCGAAATTGTCGGATCGCGCGGTGAACTGCGCCACCTCTAGCTTGCTCATGCCTCTCATCTCCGAACCTGACTGTCGCGGTTCCTTATAGGCCAGCCGGCCCGGATGGCGAACCGCCCCGCCCGACTCTCGACCGCACCCTCGACCATCGTGGCGGCGTCGTGAAATAATGCCGGCATGTACCTCGACGTGGTCGACCTCCGCGACTTCTACGCCAGCCCCGCCGGGCGGATCGTGGTGCGCCAGCTCCGGCCGGTGATCGGCGGCCTGGCCAAGGTGGATGCGTCCACCCGTGTGCTCGGCTTCGGCTTTCCGACGCCCTATCTCGGCGCGATGCGAGCCGCGGAGCGCGTTCTGGCCTTCATGCCGGCGGGCCAGGGCGTCATCGACTGGCCCGCTTCGGGCAAGACGGCGACGGCCCTGGTCGAGGAGGGTTCGCTTCCCCTGCCGGATTCCAGCATCGACCTCATCGTTCTCGTCCACGCCCTGGAAATGTCGCCGCGACCGCATGCGCTCATGGGCGAGCTCAGGCGCGTTCTGACGGGCGGCGGGCGGCTCGTCATCGCGGCGCCAAACCGTCAGGGTCCCTGGGCGCGCTCCGATCTCTCTCCCTTCGGCTTCGGCCGTCCTTATTCGCGCGGTCAGCTCCGGCAGCTTCTCGCCGATGCCGGGTTCGAGGCCGAAGCCTGGGCGACGGGGTTGCACATGCCGCCCGCTCACTCCCGCCCCATGCTGGGCGCGGCGCGCTGGCTCGACCGGATCGGACGGGTGGTCTGGCCGGCCTTCGCCGGGGTCCTCGTCGTCGCTGCGGTGAAGCGGACGATTCAAGGCATGCGCGCGAAGGCCCGGCCGCGGCTCGCCCCGGCGCTCCGGCCGGCATTCGGGACGAATGTCGGCGTCGCCGGGCGCTTACCGCCGTGACAGAAGGAAGATCGCCTGGTCGGCCATCAAATTCCACAAAGTGAGCGGTAGCGCGCGCTTCAGCATCCGCCCATTCCCATAGATCGCCACGGCCGTCTCGATCCGCGCATCGATGTCCTCGACGAGCTGGACGAAATCGCGGATCGTGCAGAAATGGATGTTCGGCGTGTCGTACCAGCGGTGCGGCAGGTCCTCGGTGATTGGCATGCGGCCATTGACGGCCAACTTGGCGCGGATGCGCCAATTGCCGAAATTCGGGAACGACACCACGACCTTGCGGCCGATCCGAAGGAGCTGCTCCAGCACGATCCGGGGATTATGCGTCGCCTGCAGAGTCTGGCTGAGGATGACGAAATCGAAGGCGCTCTCCGGGTAGGTGGCAAGGTCGTGGTCGGCATCGCCCTGAACCACGGATAGGCCGCGGGCGACCGCCCGGTTGACGCCCTTCTGCGACAGCTCGATGCCGCGCCCGTCCGCCTGCTTCTCCTCTTCCAGTCGCTGCAGGAGCGCGCCGTCGCCGCAGCCGACATCGAGGACGCGGGCGCCCGGCGTCACGAAGCCGGTGATGATCTTGAGGTCGATGCGATCGGGGTCGCCGGTGAGAACGCGCGGCGAGAGCTCTGTCATTCGACGCCCCGGCGGCGGGCGGCGGCGGCGAGGAAGCCTGTGATGGCGGCGTAGAGCTCCGGCTCGTCGAGCAGGAATGAATCATGGCCGCGGTCAGTCTCGATCTCGACGAAGGAAACGTTGGCCGCCGCCGCGTTCAGCGCGTGGACGACGGTGCGGTTTTCGGCGGTGGGGAACAGCCAGTCCGAGGTGAACGAGACCACGCAGAAACGCGTCCGCGTGCCGCGGAAGGCATTGGCCAGCGTGCCGCCGTAGTCCAAGGCGAGGTCGAAATAGTCCATCGCCCGCGTCATGTAGAGGTAGGAATTGGCGTCGAAGCGGTCGACGAAGGTCATGCCCTGGTGGCGGAGATAGGATTCGATCTGGAAATCCGCGTCGAAGCCGAAGG
>JACCSN010000296.1 GCA_013812985.1 Hyphomicrobiales bacterium
CCGATCCTCCACTCAACTTGTCGGGCGGTCCCACCGTCCAGCTCTAGCGGCGACGTGTGGATGAACGTGCCGTCGAACGCGCTGGATAGCCAGAGGTAGGCTGTCGCCACCAACAACAGCATCGAGATGACCGAGCAGAGGGTAAAGAGGTTGCGCGCGAGGCGAGTCACGTGTTCCTCGACTTGGCGATGAGAAGTTTATCCGCCGGCTCGGTCCGCTGCATCGACAGGTTACGCAGCGGTCGGGTCGCACGCCGGGGTGCCGCATTCCGGGCATCGATCGGGGGTAGCCCGCAGATCGTAACCGCATCGGAGGCAGCGACCGAGTTTCCGCCTCCGAGACCGCCGCCGCTGACATCCGAGCCATATTGCCGGCAGAAAGCTGCTGACCAGCAGCACCGCCCAAAAGGGCAAGAATACCACGCGGTCCAAGCCCCACCTGCCGTAGAACCCCAGACGGTTCAACGCGGAAGTCCCAGGCCAGTCCCAGCCGGGAAACGTGTTGATGGGCGTTGACTGGAAATGAAACGTCAACCGGTCCTTCGGGAGAGTCGGGTGGTAGACGAACATCGCGCTGCCTTCTCCAGACTGAACCGATACCACTGGGATATAGCCGGTTGTGGAGGAACACCAACACAGCTCGTCGGACCGGCGGTGGCTACGAATCCAAATCGCCACGGTCGCCACGCATAGCACGAGCGACAAGACCGCCGCAATGTTGAAGAGCTTCCGCCGCATAACGTGAGGCCGATCAGCGGCCGCCACGGCGACCACGCCCGTTCATTCTACTGCGCCGTTTCCCGCCGTGGCGGTCCGCTGCATCGGAAACTATGTAAGGCGGGCTCCTCCGACGTTACGGTCTTTCACGAGGTCACCCGCGCACGGGGCGCGGGGCCTCAATCGGTGGAAGCGACTCGCAACAAACGAAGGAGACCCGCCATGAGCCATCGTACTTCGATGACGACGCCGGCCGCAATCACGACGATCCTGGCGATCGACCTGGGCAAGTTCAAACCCGTCGCCTGCCGCTACGACCCGGCCACGGGCGAGCACGCGTTCCAGACGATCGCGACCACGCCGCCGGCCGTGCACGACGCCCTCAAGCGCTTTTTGATCTCTTTTGAGAGCGGACGGGGCGTGCGGCCGCTCGCAACGACGCGTTCAGTGCTACGGCGGCGCGAACCAGCGCCTTCAACGCCTTTTCATCAATTCTGTCGCCCTCATGAAAATCGATGGCACGCCTGGTGTTCCCTTCGAGGCTGGAGTTGAAGAGGCCTGAAGGGTCCGGGAGCACAGCGCCCTTGGCGAAGGTCATCTTCACGACATTCTTGTACGTCTCACCCGTGCAGATCATTCCGGCGTGCGACCACACTGGAACGCCGCCGGGGTTCGACGGCTTTCTCCATTTCAACTCCTCAACCACTTCGGGGTCGGCCTGCTTGATGAGCGTTCGGATCCGAGCGAGCGTCTCGCCCCGCCAATCACTCAGCACCTTGATTTTCTCAGCGATCAACCGTGAGGGCAGCTGAGAGGGAGAGACTCCTCCTTTTCCGTCCGTCGATGCGGTCGTCCTCTTCTTAATGGTTGATGTCGCTCTCTTCATGGTTGTTCTCGCTGGCCCGTCACTCACATTCGTTCGGGGGGCATTGGAGCGTCGCCGCGTTCGCCCGGCGTCCGTCGATTCATCGCGCGGATCTCGTCGCGCAGCGCGATCACCTCGTCGCGCAGCGCGTCAATCTGTTTCGCGCCCGCGACCTCGGCGTCTTCATCATCCGCGTCGCGGCCAACGAAGAAGGTCGCCAGCGCCGCCGTCACGTAGCCGAAGACGCCGAATGCGTAGAGCGCCAGAAAGACACAGAGGACGCGCCCCTCGGCGGTCTGCGGCCAATACGCCGATCCCATCGTCGTCATGATCATCGCCGTCCACCATAGCGCCTCCCCGTAGCTGTTCAGGCCGTCGGGCGCGTCCTTCTCGAAGGCGAACATGCCCGCGGCCCCGATGAGGGTGATGATTAACGTCAGTCCCGCCACGTACCCGAAGCCGCGGCGGCTCATGCTCGCGCCGAAGGCGCGCATGGCGCGGTTGAGCGC
>JACCSN010000298.1 GCA_013812985.1 Hyphomicrobiales bacterium
TATTCGTCATGGTGAGGTTCAGGATGGCGTTCTGCAGGTCGTTGACCTCATAGGCCGCCCGCGCCGCATCCATCACCTGGTAGAAATTGATGCCGTTCGCCGTCACCGTCGCGTTGTCGCGGGTGATCACCTCCTGGCTCGGCACTTCGAGCACCGTCTCCATCATGTTCATCTTGGCGCCGACGCGGTCGAAGAACGGGATCAGCATGTTGAGACCCGGCGTCAGCGTCCGCGTATAGCGTCCGAACCGCTGCACCGTGTAATTGTAGCCCTGCGGCACCGTCTTCACCGCCGAGAAGAGCATGACGACGACAAAGATGACGAGAATGATGACGACGATATCGAAGCCGCCCATGGCCGCTGATCTCCGGATGCCCGGGAGACATATGGCGGGAGTTGCCGCGCGGCGCAAATTGGCTTGGGGGAAGGATTAAGGACTACCAGGCAGGATCGACCCCAAGCTAGTAATCCCAGGTGAGCTTGCGGCCTGCGCTGCCGCGCTATGTCCAGAACCCGCGTCAGACGTACTGACGCATTGTGCAGCGCAAGGAACCATCTATTAATTTGACGCGAATAAACGCAGCATGCATTTTTGCCGGAAACGGGAAAACAACCGTTATCCGGGAGGACGACCAATGGACACCATTACCATCAGCGCAGTTGCGTTTGAGGAGGAGGGCGTGTGGGTTGTCCAAGGCATTGAATACGACATTTGCACGCACGCGAAGGATCCCGCCAGCGTTCCCACCGCGTTCATGCGAGCAATTGCGGAGAACGCCTGCATCACGCAGCACCTTGGGCGCGAGCCGCTACAGGGTATTAAGCCGGCTCCGGCGCGCTTCAAGGCGCTTTTCGACGAGGCGGTCACTCAGGTGAAGCCGGTTAGAGATGGCCTGGGGCTGCCGCACCTGCCGATCGCCGCCATGGATATTCGGTTAGCTGAACACGCCTAGAACATGGCCCAGCGGGTCGGTGGGCCATGGCTTTCGGTAGGCAAGCTGATCGAGCTTTTCACTGCTATGGGGTGTTCACTCGGCGAACTTCCCGGAGAGCTGCAGGATTCCAATGCGTCTTGGCGGGTGCGGTATCTTTATAGTCCCGAGACGGACGATTTCATTGCGCTGTCGAATTTGGACGACGATGATCTCCTGCCGCCCAGCGAAGTCGAGAACTGGGAAAGACGGCTGGGCATCATCGTCCCAAAGGGCACTGGTCACTAACCTAGTCTCGATCGGGCCGCGCATCGATCCTTTCACAGCCGCGGCTGGAACCGCCACGCGGCGCGGTATGGTGAGCGCTTCGGCTTTGTCCGTTTTGGGAGGCAGGCACATGATTCGACCATCCGCCAGCAATTTCATCGCTTTCGCCACGTTCGCGGCGTTCGCCTGCACGGGCGCCGTCGCCCAGGACGCCCCCGTATACTCCGATATGGACCGGGCGCACCCGGTCTTGGCGAAGGGAGGCATGGTGGCGAGCCAGGAAGCGGCGGCGACGCAAATCGGCGTCGACATCCTGAAGGCGGGCGGCAATGCGGTGGATGCCGCCGTGGCGGTCGGCTTCGCCCTCGCGGTGACGCTGCCGGCGGCCGGCAATCTCGGCGGCGGCGGCTTCATGATCGTGCACTCGGCGCAGAGCGGCGAGACGGTGGCGATCGATTACCGCGAGAAGGCGCCGGCCCGGGCGAGCCGCGACATGTTCCTCGACCCGGCCGGCAACGCCGATTCCAAGCTCTCCCAATATTCCGGCCTCGCGGCCGGCGTGCCCGGCACCGTCGCCGGCCTGGCGCTGGCCCTGGAACGCCATGGCACGATGACCTTGCCGCAGGTGATGGCGCCGGCCATCCGACTCGCCGAGGAGGGCGTGGTGGTGACGCCCGATCTGTCGGATTCGCTGAAAGGGAGCGCCGACGAGCTCAAGGCCTGGCCGAGCTCGACCAAGATATTCTTCAAGGACGGCGGCGCGCCGTTCGAGCCGGGGGACCTCCTGAAGCAGGCGGACTTGGCGAAATCGCTCCGCCAGATCTCGGAAGGCGGCCCGGACGCCTTCTACAAGGGCGACATCGCCCGGCTGATCGCCGACGAGATGGCGCGCGACGGCGGCCTGATCACCCTGGAGGACATGGCGGGCTACCAGGCGGTCGTACGCGAGCCGGTGCGCGGCACGTATCGCGACCACGAGGTAGTCTCCATGCCGCCGCCCTCGTCCGGCGGCGTGCACATCATCCAGATTCTCAACATCCTGGAGGGCTTCCCGATCGGCTATCTCGGCCACAACAGCGCCGAGACCATTCATCTGATGGCCGAGGCCATGAAGCTCGCCTACGCCGACCGCAGTGAGTATCTGGGCGACAGCGATTTCGTCGATGTGCCGGTGAAGGGGCTGACCTCCAAGGCTTATGCGGAATCCTTGCGCAAGAAGATCAGCGCCGGCCGGGCGACCGCTTCCGCCACCATCAAACCGAACGACCCGATGCCCTACGAGAGCGACCAGACCACGCATTTCTCCGTCGTCGACAAGGACGGCAACGCCGTCGCCAACACCTACACGATCAACTTCTCCTACGGCGCCGGGGTGGTGGCGGAAGGCACCGGCATCCTCCTCAACAACGAGATGGACGATTTTTCCGCCAAACCCGGCGTGCCGAACGCCTACGGCCTCATCGGCGGCGACGCCAACGCGGTGGAGCCCGGCAAGCGGCCGCTCTCCTCCATGAGCCCGACAATCGTGCTGAAGGACCGCAAGCCGGTGATCGTGACCGGCAGCCCCGGCGGCAGCCGCATCATCACCACCGTGCTGCAGGTCATCATGAACGTGGTCGACCACGGCATGAACGTCGCCGAAGCCAGCGCCGCGCCGCGCATCCACCACCAATGGCTGCCGGACGAGCTGCGCGTCGAGGAGGGGATCAGCCCCGACACCATCCGGCTCCTGGAAGCGAAGGGTCACACGGTCCGCGTGCAGCCGGTCATGGGCTCGACGCACTCCATCATGCGGCGGGACGACGGCTCGCTGTTCGGCGCGTCCGACCCGCGACGGCCGTCGGCGCTTACTGCCGGGTATTAACGGGATTTCCCAGCGTCCCTTCTCCCATTGCGCAAGGGAGAAGGGACGACCGCGCCGTTCCGCCGGTTCCACCCCTCGGGACGGTTTCATCGGCGGCGCCGTCGATGTAAGCTCGGCTGGACCACGTGCCGGAGACACGGATGCCCGCTCGCAGATCGGTCGCCTTCGCCGCCGCGCTGGCGTTCCTGCTCTCCGCCTGCAGCGGGACGGGCGACTACCTCGCCGTGGCCGGCGGCGGCTTCGTGTTCAACTACCGGATCGCCGAGGCGACCTATGGGATCGCGCTGAAGCCCATGCGCGACCTTCCCGAGAACGCCGTGATCGAGGCAAGCTTCGAGAATCCGGCCGGGGGCGAGCCGTTCCTCATGCGTCAAGAAGGGCCATTCAACCCGACCCGGATCGCTTTCACGACGCCGGCGGTGACCGGCGTCATTAAGGGCCGCCCCTACAAGGTAACGGTAGCGCTCCGGGACGCCGCGGGGAAGGCCCTGCAAACGATCGAGAAGACATTCGCCTCCGAGCTCGATCAGGCGGTGATGCCGGACAGGCCGCTCGCCATTGGCCCCGGCTACCAGAAAAACATCGACGGAAGCACGACCGCCTATCCGCCTTCGGTCAACGCGCCCAAGCCCGCTGCGGCGCCAAAGTGATTTATTCTGGCAAGTCGCGCAAATCAGGATAGAATTTCCACTTCGGC
Source organism: Hyphomicrobiales bacterium (assembly GCA_013812985.1). Next base: position 3,761 of record JACCSN010000298.1, read on the forward strand.
ATGCCCAGAATCAGGTGTGCCGCGCGAGCAATTGCGCGGATAGGATTTGAAGGCGC
>JACCSN010000792.1 GCA_013812985.1 Hyphomicrobiales bacterium
AGCGTCAGGAGGAGCGGCCGGACGCCGCGCGGCGCTCGCGCCATGGCATAGGCGATGGGGAAGCCGATGATGAGCGCCGCCAGGGCTGAAATCGCGGCGATCCGGATGGAGGAGAGATAGGCCTTGATGTAGAGCGGGTCGCCGGCGAGCCAGAGGTAGTTGGCGAAGGTGAGTTCCCGGAGCTTCGTCCCGAACTCCGCTGCCGTGTTGAAGACCGGGAGATAGGGCGGGATGGCGATCGCGGTCTCCGACAGCGAGATCTTCAGGACGATGAGGAACGGGGCGAGGAAGAAGACGAGGAGCCAGAGATAGGGGATCCAGGTGGCGATCCGGCGCTGGAGGGGGGTGCGCGGGAGGTCAGGCATCGGGGGTTAGCGCGGCGCGCGGAAAACCGAACTCCTTCGAGCAGAGGTCTAAGAAAGCCCTCGCCTTCCTAAGCGGATCCTGCGCATCTTCGGCAGACATGCGTGCTTCTTCTTTGTAGTCTGCACGAATGCGGCGATCCTGGATGTCTCGGATGTTCTCGCCTGCGCGCCTCGATTCGAGACCTTGGTCTTTCACGAACAAACCAAACTGGCCAACAACGCTTGCGTGCTTCTTAGGCGCAGAACCTACTTGCCGTAATAGGGCGGCTCTCGCCGCGTGAAACATCGCGTAATATGCCAGATGCACGATCGCGCCTGGCGTCACCGCCGGCTGTTGAGCTGCCGCTTCGGCAAAATGGACCTCCGCCTTTGACCATGCCTGAAGAGCGAACCGTTCCGTGCTCAAGGAAGGACAACGCCGTCGCGCGCGATCTCCGCGGCCAGCTCGGTCGGAGGGTCATCTCCGAGATAAGTCGTCGGTAGAACGATCGGACTGATATATACCCCTTCAAGCATATGCGGGTAGGCGACGTTCGAAATCAGCGAACTGAGACGCCAGTCGTCTGCTCGTTCGTGCACGACGACGGCAACATCGTAATCGCTGTCCTCCTCGGCATCGCCGCGGGCGCGCGAGCCGAAGAGGGTGACACGGGCAATCTTGCCCGGAAAAGCCTCCTCAACCTCACGCTTGAACGCCGCCAGATGAGACTTGGCTTCCGGCGAAAGCATGTCCAGATTCGTCGTCAACGTGTGCACCAAAGGCCGTGAGTTTCAGCCGGAAGTATACCTGACGGCCCTTGTTGGCGCAAAGCGCAGACCTCAGCTCGCCAGCACCAACCCCGCGTCCGGCGCCCAGGAGAGCCACACCCGGTCCTCCCAGGCGATTGGCCGCTCGACGGTCCGCGCGGCGTTCAGCAGGCTCGCCCGCACGAGCTTTCCGGAGGCGAGGCGGACGTGATAGACAGACATGTCGCCGAGATAGGCGATATCCCAGACTTGGCCCGCGACGGCATTGACGGCTGGCGCCGCCGGCGCGTCGTGGCCGATCCTGATCTTTTCCGGCCGCACCGCGAACCAGGCTTTTTGGCCCTCGGATATGGCGGCGGCGCTCATCGTCTCGATGCGAAGGCCGCCTTCTGCCGCAAGTCGGAGCTTGCCCGGGCCGGCCGCCTCGACCGTGCCCTCCAGAATATTCACCGAGCCGATAAAATCGGCGACGTAGCGGGAGTTCGGCGCCTCGTAGATTTCCGCCGGCGACGCCACCTGGACGATGCGGCCCTGGTCCATGACCGAGATGCGGTCGGCCACCGTCATCGCCTCCTCCTGGTCGTGCGTGACGATCACGAAGGTCAAGCCCAGCGTCTCCTGCAGGCTGATCAGCTCGAACTGCGTTTCCTCGCGGAGCTTCTTGTCCAGCGCAGCGAGCGGCTCGTCGAGGAGCAGCACTTTTGGGCGTTTGGCGAGCGCCCGGGCGAGCGCGACGCGCTGGCGCTGGCCACCCGACAGCTTGTCGGGCTTGCGCGTGGCGAAATCCTCCATCTTCACCAGCTTCAGCATCTCGCCGACCCGCGCCGCGATTTGAGCTTTGGCCATGCCTTCCTGCCTAAGGCCGAAGCCGACGTTCTTCTCCACGCTCATGTGCGGAAACAGCGCGTAGGACTGGAACATCATGTTCACCGGCCGCCGGTGCGGCGGTACGCCGGCGAGATTGCGACCGTCGAGCCAGATGGCGCCCTCGCTCGGCTCTTCGAAGCCGGCGAGCATCCGAAGCAAGGTGGTTTTGCCGCAACCAGAGGGCCCGAGGAGCGCGTGGAACTCGCGCTCGTAGATGACGAGGGTCTGGTTGTCGACGGCGGTGAAGGCGCCGAAACGCTTGGTCAAGCCGCGGAACTCGATGAAGGGCTTGGCTACCGCGTCCTTCCAGGGCTGGAATTCTCGCCGCACAGCGCCGAGAACGTTTCGCGAACGATCTCCGCCTGTTTGTCGGCCCGGAACGGCCGATGCCGTCCCGGTTGCTCCCGCGCTCACCGGCGAAACCGAGCCGCGCCTACTGCCCCGTGGTCACAGTTGTCCAGGCCCTCGTAATCAGCCGCTGCGTTTTCGCGTCGTAGGGCGCCTTCGTGTAGAGCCTGGCGACCGCCGCCTCGTCAGGATAGATCGCCTTGTCGCCGATCACGTCGGGATTGAGGAGCGGTTGCGAGGCCTTGTTGCCGTTGGCGTAATAGACGAAATTCGACGCCTTGGCGGCGACGTCCGGCTTCAACATGTAGTTGATGAATTGATGCGCCTCGTCGGGGTGCGGCGCGTCGGCCGGAATCGCCATCTGGTCGAACCACATGAGGGCGCCCTCCCTCGGCAGTGAATACGCGACCTCCACGCCCTGCCCGGCCTCCGCGGCGCGGTCGCGCGCTTGTAGCACGTCGCCGGAAAAGCCGACCGAAAGGCAGATGTCGCCATTGGCGAGGGCGTTGATGTATTCCGACGAGTGGAATTTCTGCACGTGCGGCCGGATGCCCTGAAGGAGAGCCGTGGCCTTCTCGATATCGGCCGGCTCGCGGCTGTCGGGGTTGAGGCCGAGATAATGCAGCGCCGCCGGAAACAGCTCCGACCCGGCGTCGAGGATGTGAACCCCGCAATCGGCGAATTTGGAGAGAACGTTCGGATCGAACACCATTGCCCAGGAATCGAGCGGCGCGTCGGGCATGCGCTCCTGGATTTTCGCGACGTTGTAGCCGATGCCGGTCGTGCCCCACATGTAGTTGACCGAATATTCGTTGCTCGGGTCATAAACGGCGACGCGCTCGGCGATCTCCGGCCAGACATTCGAGAGGTTCGGCAGCTTCGCCTTGTCGAGCCTCTGGAACACGCCGGCCTGGATCTGGCGGCCCATGAACTCGGCCGAGGGGACCACGACGTCATAGCCCGATCCGCCGGCGAGGAGCTTGGTTTCCAGGATCTCGTTGGAGTCGTACACGTCGTAGACGACCTTGATCCCGGTCTCGGCGGTGAATTCTTCCAGGATGGTCTCGTCGATATAGTCGGACCAATTGAAGACGTGGACGACTTTCTCCTGCGCCGCCGCCGCGAGCGGGAGGAGGGCCAGGGCGGCAGCCGCGGCAAGCCGTTTGGCGAGTGGGTTCAAGATCGGGCTCCATCTGCTGGGTCATTTGATAAAGCTGAGCTTATGGCCCGCGCATGGCCGCATCAACCGGCGAGTTCATCCTTGCGGAATTCTCTTCCAGTCGGAGCCTACCAAAGCACTTTCACATCGAAGTCGCTGAAGGCTGGATCGACCGTGACGAGCCGCATGTCCTCGACGATCGCCTGTGCGGCAAGCATGCGGTCGAAGGAGTCGCGATGAGCGCCGGGCATGGAGCCGGCGAGATGGGCGTGAGCCAAATTGATCGGCAACGGCAGAAACCATAATGGGCCATGAGATCGACGAGGCGCTCGGACAAGAGCTTGGCTGCCGGCCACTTCCCCGTCCGGACCTTGTTTGCAATCTCCCACGCGACTACGCCGCTGATGTACACTTTTGGCTCTCCTTCAACTGCGGAAGCAGCCCGTCGAGAGAGTCTCGGATCGTTAATCGTCCACAGAACAAGGTGTGGCTATCCAGGAGGATCGCCATCCAATCCCTCCCAAAGCATCAACTCCTCTTCCGGGAGGGGGTCGAAAAAGAAGGCGTCGGGTATGCTGAGCTTACCCGTCAGAATTCCGGCTTTCCGCTTGAGCGGCTTCTCCGCCACTGGCGTCAGCCGCACGATTGGCTCCTTGCCGCGCGCGGTCACGATCTCCTCGCCGGCTTTGGCGCGCGCGATGAGCTTGGAAAGGTTCGTTTAGGCGGCGTGGATTGTGACAGTGGCCATGTTCGAAGCCGTGCCTTAGCTGACCTATTTAGGTGACGAAAACGCTGGCGCCATGTCAATGTGCGAGGAGACCGGTCACCAACCTCTCATTGTCGCCCGCCGGATTTGGGCACGCGGCGCTCGAAGTTCTCCTCGGCGCGGTGGCCGACGAGGCTCGACCGGCGACGAGGGACACGCCGGAACAGAAAAGCCGAACCGGCGTTTGCTGTCCATGCGAGACCCGGCGCCTTCCCAACGGATCGATCCGCTCACTGCAGCGGACAGCGTTATCGCTCTGCTGGGGGACTTGAACACCGACAAGTTTTCTCCAGACGAACGCATTGCGGTCGCCAACGTTCAGGTGGAAGCAGCCGAGGAATGGCTCGCGGCTTATCTCGAGGCCGAAGCGATGACTGCAGCGTTCTCGCTCATCCGAATGTACGACAGTTCGGCGGGGCGCGTGACGGGCTCTTGAGCCCAGACGGTTGCATGATCCCAACCTGGTTCGTGACCGCTTCCAGATCGACCGTTCAGGTGACGGGAGTCCGGTGCTCGACGCTCAGGGTGATCGAGGGGGCCGCGAGCTTCGGGATCAGCAGGGTCACCGGGTAGGTAAGCGTCAACGTACGAAAACTTGTGCCGTCGACCGATTCGTCGACGAGGTCGATCTGCAGCAGTTCGGGGCTTGGCCCTTGAAAAAGACCACGCACGTCCTCCTCGGCCGCAGTCTTCTGCGCGGTGGTTACGGTCTGCGAGGCGTCCATCAGTATCTCCCGCGTCGCGCGGTCCGCCAACGACGACAGCTCGTTGCGGAGTTGCAGGGCGCGTCCGAATTCCACCGCGCCCAGCGAGACGATCACCACGAGCATGCTGATGATGGCGAACTCGATGGCGACGCCGCCAT
>JACCSN010000341.1 GCA_013812985.1 Hyphomicrobiales bacterium
AGCGCTGGCAGACCGGGCAGAAGAACGTCGACCGGCCGGACTGGACGATCCGGCGGATCGCGCCGCGGCAGCCGGGCGTCGCGCAGGGCGCGCCCTCCCGGTCGTAGACGGCGAAGCGGTGCTGGAAGCGGCCGAGCGAGCCATCGGCCTGGACATAGTCGCGCAAGGACGAGCCACCGGCCTCGATCGCATCGGCGATCACCGCCCGGACCGCCTCGACAAGCCGCACAAGCCGCGCCGACGGCCGGCCGCCGACCCGCACCAGGCTGCCGGCCTTGCGGCGCGGCGACAGCCCGGCCCGCCACAGCGCCTCGCAGACGTAGATGTTGCCGAGCCCGGCGATGATCGTCTGGTCGAGGAGGACCGCCTTGAGCGGCGCGGCGCGGCCGGCGAAACGGGGCGCGAGCGCCTCCGCGGCGAACTCGTTGCCGGTCGGCTCCAGGCCGAGCTCCGACAGGAGCGGGTGCGCATCCAGGTGCTCGGGCGCGATCAGGAGCATGAAGCCGAAGCGGCGCGGGTCGTTGTAGACGATGCTCTCGCCGCTTCCGAGGTGGAGGACGACATGGTCGTGCGCGGCGTCCTTGCCGGGCGGGTAGTAGAGGGCGTCCGCGCCGACCGGCGACCCGGCCTCCACCCTGAACGATCCGGACATCCCCAGATGCATGAGGAGCACGGCGCCGTCGTCGAGCTCGGCAAGGAGATACTTGGCGCGGCGGCGGAGCGCCTCGACGCGCCGCCCGGCGAGGCGCTCGGCGAAGCGATCGGAAAACGGGAAACGCAGGTCAGGGCGGCGCAATTCGGCCCCCGCGATCACCGCGCCTTCCAGCACCGGCGCCAGCCCGCGCCGCACCGTTTCCACTTCGGGAAGCTCCGGCATCTCCCCTCGCGTTTCAAGAACTCGCCTTTATGGCGCGGCGGGACGCGTTCCGATATGGTCGCGCCGGCCCGAGGCAGCAACCAAGATTTCGCCATGACTGAGCGCGCGACATTCGGCTTTCAGGACGTCCCCGTCGAGGACAAGCAGGCGCTGGTCGACGATGTCTTCCACAGCGTCGCCCGCCGCTACGACCTGATGAACGATCTCATGTCGGGCGGCCTCCACCGGCTCTGGAAAGACGCGATGGTGAGCGCCCTCAACCCGCCGCGCAAGTCTTTCGGCAAAGGATCGGGCCGGCCGTGGCGGCTCGTCGATGTGGCCGGCGGGACCGGTGATATCGCCTTCCGGGTGGCGGAGCGTTCCCGCGGCCACGCCGAGGTGACGGTCGCCGACATCAACTCGTCCATGCTGGCGGTGGGCCGCGAACGGGCCGCGAAACGCAAGCTTGAGGGGATCAGCTTCCGCGAAGCCGACGCCATGGCGCTGCCGTTCGAGGATTCCAGCTTCGACGCCTACACGATCGCGTTCGGCATCCGCAACGTCCCAAGACTGGAAGCGGCGCTGGCGGAGGCGTTCCGCGTGCTGCGGCATGGCGGGCGGTTCCTATGCCTGGAGTTCTCGCAGGTCGACGTGCCCATGCTCGACCGGATCTACGAGCGCTATTCCTTCCGCGTCATCCCGGCGCTGGGGCGGGCCGTCGCGGGCGACGCGGAATCCTATCGCTACCTCGTCGAATCGATCCGCACCTTCCCCAACCAGGAGCGCTTCGCCGATCTGATCAGGACGGCCGGTTTCGGCCGCGTGTCCCACCGGAGCTTTTCGGGCGGCATCGCCGCGCTGCATTCCGGCTGGAAGCTCTAAAAGCGTGAGCGCGCGCGACCTTCTGCGGCTGGCGCGCGCCGGCTTCACGCTGGCTCGGGCGGGCGCGTTCGGCTTCACCGATCTCGACGATCTGCCGCCCCAGGCGCAAGCCCCGTTCCGCTTCGCGCGCATGCTGGAACCGCGGCGCCTGTCGGCGACCGAGCGCGGCCGGCGCCTCTCCGACGCGGTGAAACGGCTCGGGCCCTCCTACATCAAGCTCGGGCAGTTCCTGTCCACGCGGCCGGACATTGTCGGCCTGGAGACGGCCGAGGCTCTGGGCGGGCTGAAGGACGACCTGCCGCCGTTCCCGACGCGAGAGGCCCGCGCCCTTGTCGAGGCGACGATCGGCCGGCCGATCGAAGCCGTCTTCGACAGCTTTTCCGAGCCGGTCGGCGCGGCCTCCATAGCCCAGGTCCATAAGGCCGTGCTGCGCCGCCCGGAGGGCCCCGAACTGGTGGCGGTCAAGGTCTTGAGGCCCGGCGTGCGGGGGCGCTTCGCCCGCGACCTCAAGACCTTCTATGCCGGGGCGCGCTTCATCGAGCGGAACGCGCCGGAGACGCGCCGGCTGAAGCCGCTCGCCGTGGTGGAGATCCTGCATCGCAGCGTCACGCTGGAAATGGATCTCCGGCTCGAAGCCGCGGCCTATTCGGAGCTGACGG
>JACCSN010000394.1 GCA_013812985.1 Hyphomicrobiales bacterium
TCTTCGGCCTCGGCGGCATCGGCCTCAACGTCATCCAGGGGCTCAGGCTCGCCGGCGCGGACATGATCATCGGCGTCGACGTGAACGATTCCAAGAAGACGTGGGGCGAGCGCTTCGCATGACGCAATTCGTCAACCAGAAGGAAACGGGCGGCGATCTCGTGCCTCATTTCGTCAATGACGAAGCGCGGCGCGCGGCTGGGGCCAGTCGATTATCATCGGGGTCGCCGGCTCCGGCCAGGAGATCGCCACAAGGCCGTTCCAGCTCGTCACCGGCCGCGTCTGGAAGGGCACGGCCTTCGGCGGCGCCAGGGGCCGCACCGACGTGCCAGAAATCGTCGATTAATACATGGAGGGCAAGATCGAGATCGATCCGATGATCACCCACCTGCTCGGCCTCGACGAGATCAACCGCGGCTTCGACCTCATGCATGCCGGGAAGTCGATCAGGAGCGTGGTGGTGTATTAGCGCCGTCACTGCGGATCCGCGAGTAGTCTTGCACCACCCGCTCTGCCGATCCGATGCCCGAACCGGGATATGAATAGGCGCCGGGGGGTGGCCCGGCGCCTTCTGTTTCTCGTTCAGAGCGATGCTTAGAGCACGAAATTGCCGTCGTTCAACTCATTGAGATTGCGCACCAGAATCTCGAACTCGGCGCCCCCCTCGCCGCTGGTGTTGCCCTGCACGATCACGCCGGCGGCGACGTCCGTGTAGCGAAGCTGGCCTGCTGCGGTGAACTGGTCCGTACCGATGAAGCTGAACGCGTTGTTCCCCGGGTTCCCCAACTCGCTCCGCGCATCGATCGTGGAAAGATCGATCAGATCCACCGGGCCGATGTCGTCGCCTGCCGCGAAGTCGTTGATGCTGTCGCGGGCGGCCCCGATGCCGGTATCGGCGACGGTGTTGAAGTCGAACCGGTCCTCTCCGATCCCGCCGATCATGAGATCGCGGCCGAACCCACCGGTGATGTCGTTATCGCCAGCATTCCCGGCAAGCACATTGTTCACATCGGAACCGATGAGATTGAGATCCGCCGTCCCGGTCAGCCGAGCGTTCTCGACATTCGCATAGGCCGCCAGGTTCAAGCTCCGGAAGCCGGATGACACGGTATCGACGCCGCCCTCGACAACGGCGGTCGTGTTCACGTCATCCGCCGTTTCCGTCACCGCATCGAGCGCCTGCCTGATCGTATGGGTGTCGTTGCCGTCGCCGCCCACGGTAATGTCGACGCCATTGCCGCCGTCCAGACGTCAGCGCCGTCGTCGCCGGTGATCGTGTTCTCGCCGGCATTGCCGAACCCGACGAAGTTGCCGGTCCCGGTAAAGGTCAGATCCTCCACGTTCAGGCCAAGGGTGTAGCGGAGGACATTGGCCTCCACCGTATCGTGGCCCTCGTCGGCGGCTTCCGTCACCGTATCCTGGGTCACGGCGGGGTTTGCCGCCACCGGATCGACCACGTAGGTGTCGTCGCCGTCGCCGCCGACCATGTCGTCGTTTCCGGTCCCGCCGTCGAGGGTGTCACTGCCATCACCCCCTTCCAACGTGTCGTCGCCCTGCTCGCCATTCAAGGTATCGTCGGACGCGCTTCCGACCGCCTTGTCGTCGCCGAGACCGCCGGAGAAGGTGAACGGCCCGTCGAAGAACTCGCCCGCCAGCCGGTCGCCGAACTCGCTGCCGGTGATCGTTACCGGCTCGGTCCCACGCGGGTAGATGGTCACGATGCGCGAGAAGTCGTGCGTGTTGTCTGGGAGCACGATCTGCGAGACATCGAAGGTCGAGCCGACCAGCGTGAGCGCGATGTGCGCGCCCTCGCTGTTCTGGAAGTCGTTGCCGGTGATGACGATTCCGGACGCCTCCGAAACGATTCCGTTCCCGTTATTGTTGAAGTCGCTGTTCGAGAACGTGCCGGTGCTGCCCTCGACGACGTAGCCGCCCTGCGCCCAGCCGGTCACCGCGTTCTGGTCGAACGTGATGATCTGGACGCCGCCGAAGGTCGAGAACGGCCGTACGTCGGCGACCTTGCCGTCGCCCTACAGGACTGTATTGACGATCGTGGCGTCGTCGCCGCCGATGAGCAGGCCGGTCGGCCGGTCGAGACTGAGCGACAGGAAATCGCTGCCCGTGATCTCGAACCCGTCGAGCGTAACGCCGGCGGCGGCGATGCGGACGCCGCCGGTGATGGTCGATTCGTCACCGCGCGCGGCGTTCCGCCCGTCGACGCCGCCCTGGGCGCCGATCAGCGTCACGTCCTTGTTGACGTTGACGCTCTCATTGTAGGTGCCGGCGAGCACATGGATGGTGTCGCCATCCTGGGCGGCATCGACCGCCGCCTGGATCGAGTCGCCTTCCTTGACGATGAAGACATCCTGGTCGTCGAAGTCGAGCTTCTCGACGCCGCTGAACGTGTCCTGTCCATCGTCGCCGTCATCGTCACCATCGGTCGTGTCGGTGTCGTTGTCGGTGATCGTGCCGGCCGCGGCGGCGATGTCGTAGTCCGCCTGCTCGCCGCTGAAGACCGCGGTGTCGAAGCCCTCGCCGCCGTCAAGCGCGTCGTCGCCGCCGTTGCCGGTCAGCGTGTCGTCGCCGCCTTCGTCGGAGAGCTGGTTCTGACCGCTGTTGCCGTTAATCGTGTTGGCGAGGCCGTTGCCGGTCACGTCGACGTCGGCGCCCATGCCAGGAGCGTAGTCGGCGAGCGTGATCGTCTGAACGGTTACCGGCGTCGTGCCGTCGGCGAGGGTGTCGGCGAGCGTCAGGTTCAGGTCGGCGGAATTCTCCGTCGCCCTGACCGTCAGGTTGTCGACCATGATCTCCGAATCGACCGCTTCCGACCCGCTCTGGACGACGACCGTGTCGGTTTCCTCCTGCGTGATGCGCTGGCCGCCGAAGACGGCGTCCGGCTCCGCGTCGAGCGCCAGGTTGAGCGTGTCGATGCTGTTCGTCACGTAATAGTTGTTGCTGGGCGGAGAACCGCCGGGGCCGTCATAGTCGCGCGGCGCCAGCCGCAGATCGCCATTTTTGGTCAGCACATACGCGTAAGTGTTCTGCACCGTCGTGTTATCTTCGAGAGCCTGCTCGACATAGGCGACAGAGGGGAAATTCGCCGGGTCATCCGAGGCGTTGCGCAGGATGAAGGGCGTCTCGTTCCCCTGGAGCGTGTTGCCCGTGATCGTCGGGTTGCCGATCGGATCGATGTTGAAGCCAGTGGCAACGACCTCGCCTTGAAGCGTGATCGTGTCGTAACGGCCCTCCCCAGTATTCGGATCGAACGTGTCGAGGAAGGTGTTGCCCGCGATGACCTGATCGGCCGCGTCGCCCGTGTCGCCGGTGCCGTTGAAGACGCCGACGCCCTCGTTGAGGATGTTGTTGCTGACGCTGTACGACTCGATCTCGACGCCGGACGTGTTGTCCTCGTTGAAGAATACCGCGATCGCGCCGCTGTAGCTGTTGTCCGGCTTGTTCACGTCGATAAAGTTGTTCTCAACCTTAGCGCCGTCAGCCCAGATTTCCAGGAGCTTCTCGTCGGTCTGGTCGCCGGCCTGGAAGTGCAGGCCGGTGAGGGTGACGTTCGTGCCGCCGACATCGACAAAGTGATTGGCGCCGAAGTTGGTCTGCGCGCCGGAGATGATGGTGGCGCCCCCGGACTGCGCGTCCGCCGCCGAGGTGATCGCCGAGCCGTCCGCGTTGACGCCCTGCAGTGTCAGGTTAGGCTTGTTGATGTAGAGCCCGAACGGGTTGCTGGCGCCGCCCCGCTCGGGGCCGGCGATGCCGCTCTCGGTGTATTCGCCGGGCGCGATCAGGATCGTCTCGCCGCAGGAGGCGAAGTCAACCGCCTCCTGCACCGACTGGAAGCCGCCCGTCGCGGCGCCCGCCTTGTCCACGAGCAGGTAGGCGGTCGTGCCGATCACGACCTTCTCGACGCCTGTGAGAATGTCCGTCTCGCCGTTTTCCATGACCTGCCATTTGAGGGTCATCGGATCGCGCGAGATGGTCGCGTCGGCGCCATAGGTGGCCGTATCCATCCCTGTGCCGCCGCTAAGCGTGTCCGCTCCCGCGCCGCCGTCGAACGTATCGTCTCCGCCGCCGCCGGTCAGGGCATCCACCCCGCTTCCGCCAATCAGTTCATCATCGCCGTCGCCGCCATCGATGGTGTCGTTGTTCGCCCCGCCGTCGAGCGAATCGTCGCCGAAGCGCCCGAAGATCGTGTCGTTGCCGCCGCGGCCGAAGACTGTGTCGGTATCCGCGACCACGTTGTTCGGGGCAGACCCGTTGTTGGCGTCGATGAAGTCGTTGCCTTCCGTGCCGGAAATCGTGTCGTCGCCCGAGCCGCTGAGGACGACCACAAAATCGTTCGCGGGATTGGCGGGGTTCGCCGGCGTGAGAGTGCCGATCGCTTCCTCGGCGTCGAATGTCAGGTTTGTCGTGAGATTACGGAAGTTGAACTCCGACCCGACATTCTGGAAGTCATTGTCCTGGATGCCATCCACGACTCCAGCGACGTTAAGCGCGCCCGAGATGGCCGATCCGTCATTCACGAACGTATTGCCGGAAACGTCGATATCGGAATCGCCGCCCACGTCGAGGTTGATGCCGGAGCGGGTGTTCTCGACCGTGTTGCCGGTGAATACGAGGTCGCCGCCGCCGCCGTCGAAGAACACGCCGCGCCCCCAAGAGGCAGTGTCGAACTGACCGGTCTCACTGCCGGTAATGTAGTTGTTCGTGATCGATGTCGTGCCTGATGCGGCCGGGCGCACCGTGATCGCCGCGTCGTTGCGCGCCGGACCGGTCGGGGCGCCATCATTGCCGCCCGGCACCGTCGAGTAGAAGATCGAATTTGTGACGGTATGGCCGCTCGTCGTGATGTCGAGGGTCGGGTTCGATAGGCCGGCCGGCGAGGTCGTCGCGTCATTCAGGAAGCGGACACCGTCGATGGTGACCGGGCCCGTAGCGGTAATGTGGCTGTGCCCGACGATCGTCGTCTCGTCGGCGCCGTTCGCCGCGTCGCGGCTTCCGTCAGTCCCCGCGTCGCCGGCTTTGGCGCCCAGAAGCGTGACGGATTTATTGAAGTTCACGTCTTCGTTGTAAGTCCCTGGAGCGACAAGGATCGTCTGCCCATCCGAAGCAGCGTCGACGCCCTGCTGGATCGTCTCGTGCGCGCTGCCCGCGCCGACGATGCGCACCGACTGGTCGTCGAAGGCGATGACCTCGACTTCCGAAACCGTCTCGCTGACGCCGTCCTTCGTGAGGATGATTCGGAACCCGAAAAGATGACGGTGTATTCTTCGAAATTGCCACTGAGGACGAGCGTGTCCAGGCCCGCGCCACCTTCGATGTCGTCACTTCCGCCGGAGCCTACGATGATGATGTCGTCGCCGCCGTTGCCTCTGATCGTGTCACTGCCGTTGAAGCCGAAAATGGTGTCGTCGTTCTCGGTGCCGTTGAACGCCGTATTGGTCTCGGCGTTGTCGTTGCTGTTCGTGCCGGTGATCGTCGCCATTGCTGTGCCTGCCCTATTATCCAGTTGCGAAACGGCACGACGATTTCCTGGCTCGCGCATCGATGACGCGCGGGACCATTCCGTGCCCGGAGCAAGGCGGATCGCAATTTGAAGCTGCGGCCCGTTCCCCTTGTGAGGGCTGCTTTAACGGATCATTAAATTTCGAGTCATGTCCCAAATGGGATATGCGGCGAAATAAATTTGAGAATTTTACGGACGGTCACTGAGCCCAGTTCGGAGAAGCCCGCGATCACAAAAGGACTGGAGCTTCGGCTCTCCGGGCGCTCAACCCCTCCGGCTCTCCCGCCAGAAGACATACGCACCCGACGCCACGATGACCGCGATGCCAACCCACTTCCAAGCATCCGGGAAATCCCCAAAAATCATCAGCCCGAACAGCGCCGCGAAGACGATCTCGACATATTGGATCGGCGCCACCACCGAAGACGGCACCCGTCGGGCGGCCTGCACGAAGAACAGGTGGCCGCTCGTCCCGAACACGCCCATGAGGAGGAGGAACGAGAGCTCGCGTCCGTCAAGGCTTGAGGGCCTGAACTCCGGCCATTCGCCGAGCCAGCCGAAGAGGAGGCAGAACGTCAGGATGACGAACGCCGAAAGGCCGGCCGTGAACTGCATCGTGAGCGGCGTGTCATAGGAGGACAGGCGGCGGTTGAGGAGGGCGTAGACCGCGAACAGGCAACCCGCCGCCGCCGGAACCAGCGAGATCGCGCCGAAGACGGCGTAGCTCGGCCGCACCACCATGAGGACGCCGAGGAAGCCGGCCGCCACCGCGATCCTCCGGCGCCAGCCGACATGCTCCTTGTCGAACACCGCCGACAGGACGGTCAGGATGAACGGCTCGACGAAGAAGATCGCCAGCGCGTCGGCGATCGGCATGAACTTGATGGCGATGAAGAACAGCGTGCTGCTCCCGGCGATCAGCGCGCCGCGCAGGAGATTCGGCCAAAGGCGATTCGGCACAAGGCCGCCCCAGCCCTGGAAAAGGACCAGGAGCGGGAGCATGAAAACGGTCTGCAGCAGGAATCGCGCCCAGGTGATCTGGCCGGGCGAGACCGAGACGGAGATGTATTTAGCCACCGCGTCCTGCGCCGGAAGCACGATCATGGCGAGGAGAAGCAGCCCGATGCCCTTCAAGAGCCCGCGGCGGTCCTCGCCGGGGACGGAAACGGGGTCGGCGGCGGCTGTCATGGCCGGTCAATGGCGGGAAAGCCGCAACCTGGCAATGGCGTCCGCCAATGCCCGCCTGTTCGCTGCGCCGCCTTGCCGCCCCAGCGCGGCGCTCGGCGACGACTTGCGCGCTCGGCCTCAGGCCGCCTTGGCGATCAGCGTCCTCAGCGACGGGTGCACCGACGGGGCCTCGTCGCGGATGAAGCGAAGGAGCGCTTTCTCGTTGGCGTGCAGCGCCCCGTCGCGCCCGATCCGCCGTGCCAGCCACTCCGCCTCCTCGGCCGTGACGACCTCCGAGACCGAGCTATTCGCCTCCAAGCGCGCATTGCGTGCCGCCCACGCCCCCTCGCCTTCCGGCTCGCGGTAGCTCTGGAGAACGCCGCGCAAGCTCCCCGCCGCCATCCGGCCGAAGAAATCCGCGACCCCGCCCGCCGGCTCGTCGAGCCAGGCCTCGCGCCGGATCGCCTCCTGCCGGCTCGGCACGGCGTAGCCGCTGGCCGCCATGAGGAAACTGGCGATCGCCTTGACGAACAGGTCGCTCCAGGCCGGATCGTTGTCCGCCGCGGCGGCCGCGTCGTTGATGTCGAAGAGGATCTCGGCCTCGGCGCGGCTCACCGCGAGATTGCCGTCGCCGCCAAAGGCATAAAGGATGCGGCGCATCAGGTCGGCCTTGTCGCGGGTCACCCGCCCGGCCTCAAGCCTGCCGCCTCGGGCGAGCGGGCCATCGCCGCCGATGATGGCCTTCGCGACCTGGCTGAGCGCGAATGCGGCAAGCCGTTCCGGGCTTGATTTCGCTTTTTCCAGCACCTTGACGAGAAGCTCCAGCTCCGTCGCGGTCTTCACCGCGCCGTCTTGCGAAATACGGGAGATCAGCCAGTCGGCGTTCTCTTCGTCGACGTAGCCCTCCGGCTCGACCTGATCGACCAGGTAGTCGGAGACCGCCTCGGTGAAGAGCTCACACCACGCGGCGTCATGCTCCGTCGCCGCCTCGTCAACCGCGAAAAGCTTGTCGATTTCGCCGCGCACGACGGCGCCGCCATTGTAGACCCAACGACGCAGCACCAGAACCTGCTCGGCCGTGACGTGTTTTGATGCCTTCACTTCGGCGACGATATCGCGGTCGAGCATGATGGTCCCCTCAAACGGACCCCTATTCTGCCGCACAAAGGCTAAGAAGATTTTACGGCGCCTCGCCCGAGGCCCGGCGAGGGTCTGTTTCTAAGCGGCGGCTCGCGCGACCGCGGACGCTTGCGCCAGTTCGCCCGGCGCGGCAACGAGCGCGCTGAGCGCGGCGCGGTCCAGCAACGCGGCCCAGCTCGGATCGGCTCGCAAGGCATAGCCATCGATGAGGAACAGCAGTTCGAGTTGCTCCCGGCTGGGCGTTCCAGCCCCAAAGACCATGCGCTCCAAAGATTTCACCTGGTCGGCGCTGACCGACTTCGATGCCCGGACCGCTAGAATGAGATCGCACGCCAACATGAAATGCCTCGCTGCATCGTGGTTGAAATCAGCTTAACGCAAAGGGCGTGGATTGACTGGGTTCAACGCCGGTCATCATGATTCAAGGTTAGGAAAGTGTTACCCGACCAGAACGCCCTGGTCAGCGATACCCGTGAGCCCAAGATTTCGCCGCTCGACACCGTGCGGAACGGGGCCGCTTGGCTTCAGCTAGGCGACCACGGCGGCCGAGATCAGGCGGTGACCACCGAAAGCTTCGGCCTGTCCAGGACGCGCAGGACGGCCGCGAGATCGTGCCCGCGCTTGAGGATCAGTCCGGCCGCGGCGACAACCTGGTAAGCGCCCTGCTTGCGCGCCAGCGCCGGCGTCTTCTCGACACGGAACATGGGCATCTCGCTGGAGCGCCGGAAGATGGAGAACACCGCGCGATCCGCCAGGTGATCGATGGCGTAGTCCCGCCATTCGCCCTCCGCGACCTTGCGGCTGTAGACGCGGAGAATGGCGTCGAGCTCACGGCGGTTGAAGCTGACCTGACGCGGGAAGCCGGACGAGCGGACGGCCGATGGCGCCCGCCGCCCGTCAAAAGACCAATCCTCACCCTCGCTCAAGCGCGCCTCCGTTCGTTTCAGGCTCAAATAGACCCGAATGGGGCGGCGGCCGCAAGCGCTCCTTCACCATGGGCGGAACGTTCCGCTGCCATCGCACACCGGTTTCCGCGCCAATCTCGCTGTCCTATCTTCTTTTGGCGTCAAGGCTTGATTCGGGGAGGCACCATGCCGCGCCTGTTCACCGCCGTGGAAATCCCGGCTGACATCGCCTTCTCGCTCTCGCTTCTACGCGGCGGGCTGCCCGGCGCGCGATGGGTCGACCCGGAAAACTATCATGTCACGCTCCGCTTCATCGGCTACATCGACGATCGCACGGCCGACGAGGTGGCCACGCACCTTGCCCGGGTGAAACGGCCGGCGTTCCAGCTTCAGCTCGACGGCCTCGGCGCCTTCGGTTCGCGCAAGCCACACGCCATCTTCGCCGG
>JACCSN010000396.1 GCA_013812985.1 Hyphomicrobiales bacterium
ACGGCATCTACGTTGTGGAGCACTTTCTGGATCAGCACGACGACAATGCGCGGGGGCTTGGTTGGACCGACATTGAGCTGTTCGGATGCCACCCTGATCCGGCCTTTGCGCTCGTGCGATACGACTACATGGGAGTGGTCACGATCTCGGCCCTCATGGGCAAGCCAATCGCAACGGTGGCTGAAGCGGAGATCACCTGCGTCAACGGTCTGGTGAGCCGGCGCAATTCAGCCATCTCGCCCGCTGCTCCGGTCTGGGAGGTATTTGCTGACGAATGACGAATGACGTTGCAGGTATCGATCGCGTTACGATCATCTGTGAACACCTCTGCGATGGCGCCGATGGGAATCGTCATCCGCTTAGACCGATATCGCCGTGGCGCAGAGAACGCCCCAGCCGCCGTGGCCCAGCTCGTCACAAGCGAGAAGGCGCGGTCGGAACGGGTCGATCTGGGGCTCGAAGCCATGTGCTGGCTCGAACGGCACGCCCCGCTTGCCTATGGCCTCTCTCGCCAGCGCATACACGAGGCCTGGAGGCGGGCGACCACCAGGAGGCCACCCGGTGGCAGGCCATCCGGGAGATCGTGGCGAATGCTGCGGGCAGGAGCCGGCCTTCCCGGGTTTAGGGCACCAGCGGGCCCCCGCCAATCGCGCCGCTCGTGGCATAGGCCTGCAAGCCCATGGGCGGCGGCGGTCTCGTCGAGACGGACGTCGTCCTGCTCTCCGGGCCGAGTCCGCGTCCGTTGACGCGCCGGGCAGATTCTTGTGGGGAAAGCGTTGTGAATGGCATGAGGTGTGCCATGATGCCGAATGTAGGTCCTTGGAATCAGGGCGTCCCGGAATGTCAGACCCCTTGCGAGCAGTCGAGAGCATGCATCGGGTCGTCATAGTGGGCGGCGGCGCAGGCGGACTCGAGCTCGCAACGGCCCTCGGAGACAGCCTCGGCCGCCGCGGGCGTGCCGAGATCGTCCTGGTCGACGCCAGCCCGACGCATCTCTGGAAGCCGCTGCTGCACGAAGTGGCGGCAGGCTCGCTCAACTCGTTCCAGGACGAATTGAATTATCTCGCACATGGCCGTCGGCATGGGTTCCGGTTCCAGTTGGGCACCATGGAGGGTCTGGACCGGGGGACCCGGCAGATCTTTGTCGCCCCGATCGTGGATGATGCCGGTCGTAAGGTCGTTCCGCGGCGCACGTTGAGCTACGGTACCCTGGTGCTCGCCGTCGGCAGCGTGAGCAATGATTTCGGCACGCCGGGCGTGCAGCAGCACTGCCGATTTCTGGACAGCCGCGTGGAGGCGGAGCGGCTACATCGCGATCTGCTATTCGCGCTGCTTCGCATCATTGCGAACGGGGATAGCGAAACTGAATTAGGCGTAGCGATTGTGGGCGGTGGGGCAACAGGCGTCGAATTAGCGGCTGAACTGCGCCACATGGGTGACGAGTTCGCCCGCTATGGCGCGCCTGTCCGCCCGGACCCGCTGAGGATCACCCTGGTCGAAGCCGCGGATCGCATCCTGTCGGCATTGCCTGAGCGGCTCGCGACCTCTGTCGCCGGAGCGCTGACGGAGTTGGGCGTGGTGATCTTGACGAATGCGCCCGTCAGCCATGTGGATGAACTCGGTGTCCATCTGAGAAGCGGAGCTGTGGTTCCGGCTCAGGTGAAGGTGTGGGCTGCCGGCGTAAAAGCCCCCGCCTTTCTCGACGCGATCGGCGGGCTGGAAAGCAGCCGCACCGGCCAGATCACGGTTCGGTCCACTCTGCAGGCTACACGGGACGACGACGTCTTCGCGTTCGGGGACTGCGCCTGGTGCCCGCAGGCGCCTGGAAGCGACCGTCCGGTTCCAGCACGAGCGCAAGCAGCGCATCAACAGGCGACGATGCTCGCGCGGTCCATACGCTATCGACTCGAAAACAGACCGCTCCCAGAATACACCTACAGCGACTTCGGCTCGCTTGTGTCGCTGAGCCGATACACCGCACTCGGCACCTTGATGGGCGGCATCTTCCGCAAAACGCACCGGGTTGAAGGGCGGCTCGCGCGGCTGGCATACGTATCCCTCTACCGGATGCACCAGATGGCACTGCACGGCCCATGGCGCACCCTCATTCTAATCCTCACCAGCCATCTGCAAAGGGTGACTCAGCCGTCCCTGAAAATGCACTGATGAGGTGGTTGCAGGCGCGCCAGAAGCCAATTGCCGCGAACGGAAGGCCGAGTCGCTCAAGGCTTTTGAGCGCCCTGTAACCAAACGCATCAGAGCTGCCTCACTTGCGCAACGCCGATCCGATAGACTCGCCCCCTGCCCTCGACCTTCTCGGACGTGATCGTCAACCCGAGCTTCTTCTTAAGGGCGCCGGCGATCGCGCCGCGGACGGTGTGGTCCTGCCATCCTGTCGCGGCGACGATCTCGTCGAGACTGGCGCCATGCGGGCTCTGCAGCATGGCGACGAGCTTCGCCTGCTTGGTGTCCGGCCGGGTCTTGCGCACCTGCCCAGCTGCGGGACTCGCGGAGGCGGTTTCGGCTGCGGTGGGCTCGCCGGTCCCGGCATCCGCCCTGTCGCCCCCCGTGGCCGGCGGTGCGGGCGTGTCCGTCTGCTGGTCCGCCTGGTCCTCCTCGACAGGGTCCGCCGGTTCGGAGGCCCCGCCGTCTCCCTCACTGCCCTGCGCTCGCGCGCCTTCCTCCGGGTCAATACCGAGCGCCTGGAGCGCGGCATCGGTGGCGCGGAGTGTGGTCCGGCCGCCGTCTTCGCCGTCGCGCCACACCGGCTCGTTCGCGCCTGCTACGACCTCCTCGATCAGTTGCTTGCCAAGCAGGCTGGCGACGATCTTCTGGGCCGCCCCGCCCTTCATGCGCTCCGGCAAGGGCAGCACGTTGCGGTCGGGCCGCTGGCATGCGGCTGAGAAGACGATGAGCTGGGCGTCGGAAGGCTTGGTCATTCGATTTGCTCCTGGGTCGAGGGACGGCGACAATCGCGGCCTCCTACGACCCCGAGCCCCGAGGAGAGCACCTGCGGGGCGGAGCAGCTGAGCCAATCTGGCCGGAGCAATCGTGAGCGGACTACCGCTCTTGTCCGCAGACAGATCAAGTCGAATGTGGAGCGGTGCTGAAAGTGATTCGT
>JACCSN010000409.1 GCA_013812985.1 Hyphomicrobiales bacterium
AGGGATTGGGGGAGGGGTAGCGCCATCGATGGATTTTGTCAGCCCCACTATCCGCGTCCAGCGCGAGCCTTTCGACCTTAGCGAGGAGACGGCCCGCCTCGCCTTCGGCCGCGCCGATGTCGGCGCCGTCGTCAGCTTCAGCGGCTATTGCCGCGACGAAGGCGGCGCGCTCGCGGCGCTTGAGCTTGAGCACTATCCAGGCATGGCGGAGGCGGAGATCGCCCGCATCGCCGAATCCGCCGCCCGGCGCTGGCCGCTTCTCGGCCTGACAATCATCCACCGCTTCGGCCGCATCCGGCCCGGCGAGCCGATCGTGCTGGTCCTCGCCGCCTCCGCCCACCGCGCCGCCGCCTTCGACGCTGCCTCCTTCCTCATGGATTACCTGAAGACCCGCGCCCCGTTCTGGAAGAAGGAGCACCGGACGGATGGAACGGAGGGGGAGTGGGTGTCGGCGAAAGAGGGGGACGACGCTTCAAATAAACGCTGGAAACCGTAATGCTCAATTAAGATTGTGGCACCACATAGCATTCAATCCCGAGCGCTAGTCCAAGATTTGCCATTCGCGCCAGGGCATCAATAGGAACATCGTCGCCGAAATAGCCGTCGCCAAGAAATTTCACGATCAGAGTTGATGTACCACCCGTTTGTTGAATCGACTTCAGGAAGGCTCTGTGGGGCTCCAACCGATCGATCAAGTTGGTGATTTCTTGGGCGAAATGCTGATGACCGACCGTGAACCGAACGGAGTGCCTCCAACGCGTGTCTCGGTATTTTCCTAGCAGCAATGCACCACGCGGGGTTTGTCGCTGCTCGCCCACATTTTGCACATTGTCAGCTTTCAAACCGAGCGCAGCAGTAATCGAAGCGGGATCGATGGTCGGGTGGACAATGAATAGCTGAACGTCAAAACGCCGGGTATCTTCATTGTCATTCGATCCTTGTGTATGCAATTCCGCTCTCTCAAGAAATTCGTGTTCTTCGACACGAACAAATTGCACCCCGACGAAATCTGAAAAATCTTACTCCGAGAGATCCGCCGTGTCGACGAACTGTTCCGCCTCCTCATCGCTGGCGAATTTTGGGAACGCCTTCCTCATTGCCTCCGGTCCGCGGCTTTCTTGGAGCGATCAATAAAGCGTCTCGCGATACCGCTCCAGCGTCTCCGCCGGCTTGTCCCAATTGATCTGATCCTTCAGCATCTCGCCCATGCTGGGCAGCGATGCGCGGTCGATCCGCACCGCCGGGTCCCAAAGCGCCGAGCGCATCAGCGCCTTGCCGCAATGCAGGTAGGCCTGCTCGACCGCCACCCGGATCACCGTGATCGGCAGCCGTCCGTCCACC
This sequence comes from Hyphomicrobiales bacterium, assembly GCA_013812985.1. The sequence continues at coordinate 1,342 of JACCSN010000409.1, forward strand.
GAACCGCTGGCCCGCAACGCCGGATCGGTGTCGATGGTCGCCCGCCCATTGATCCGAAGCGTCTCGTCCACGCCGGGCACCAGGAAGAGCATGCCGATGCGCCCGTTCTCAAGCATGTTCTCCAGCGAATCGAGCCGGTTGTTGCCGGGAAAGTCCGGCACGATCAGGGTGCTGGCATCGACGATGCGGACGAAGCCGGGCGGTCCGCCGCGCGGCGAGACATCCTGGCCCGCCTCGCCGAATGTCCCGATGACCACGAACGGGGAGAGCTCGACGAAGCGCCGGCAATGCGGGTCGAGCTCTTTCAGCTCCTTGGCGACCGAGCGCGGGTTCGGCTGTCTATAGATTTCGCGAAGAGCTTCCCTGCTGCGGACCATGCTGCTCATCGATCGTCTAGGCCGCCGATTTCCGCGCCGGCGCCGACGCCCCACCTCTGACCGCCGCCATGTAATCCTCCATCAGCGTTCTGGTAATCTCGCCAACCTGGAAGCGGTGAGGCCCGATCTCCGAGATGGGGGTCACCTCGGCGGCCGTGCCGGTCAGGAAGGCCTGCTCGAAGCCCGCCATCTCGTCGGGCATGATCGCCCGTTCGATCACCTCGATGCCGCGGGCGCGGGCGAGCTGCATCGCCGTCTGCCGCGTGATGCCGTTGAGGAAGCAATCCGGCGTCGGCGTATGGATCGCGCCGTCCTTGACGAAGAAGATGTTGGCGCCCGTTGCCTCGGCGACCTGGCCGCGCCAGTCGAGCATCAGCGCGTCCGCATAGCCCTTGCGCTCGGCCGCGTGCTTGGAAAGCGTGCAGATCATGTAAAGCCCCGCCGCCTTGGACTTGGTCGGCGCGGTGCGCGGATCGGGCCTGCGCCACTCGGCCATGTCGAGCCGGATGCCCTTCAGCCGCTGCTCCGGGCTGAAATAGAACGGCCACTCCCAGGCGGCGACCGCGACATTGATCCGGTTGCTCTGCGCCGAAACGCCCATCATCTCGCTGCCCCGCCAGGCGAGCGGGCGCACATAGGCGTCCCTGAAGCCGTTAAGCACGAGAAGCTCGCGGCACACCGCGTCGATCTCGTCGACCGTATAAGGAACCGTGAAGTCGAGGATGCGAGCGCTGTCGTGCAGCCGCTGCGTATGGGCGGTCAGGTGGAAAATCTCGCCGCCATAGGCGCGCTCGCCCTCGAACACGCAGCTCGCATAATGCAGGCCGTGGGTGAGAACATGGATATTGGCCTCGGCCCAGTCGACAAATGCGCCGTTGATCCAGATCTTGCCGGTCATCCGGTCGAATGGAACGCCCGCCATCGCTCATCTCCTCAAGCCAAGCAGCGCTTCCCGCGCCGCCCCAAAACCATTAGATCCGGAAGGCGGCGCGATTGCGCCGACCGCGGCAGTCTTGCCAATTCAGCGGGACAACGTGCCTCATTGCATTCTGCGCCCCGACTCTCTTGAACACTAGCAAGCTGCAGAAATATGTCAATATGCCTGACGTAATTCGCTCTCTTGCGCCGAAGCTCGATCCGGATTTCCGCGATGACGGAACCGTCGTGGAACTGATTGAGCTGCTGTTCTTCGCCTACCGCGATTTCATCTCAGACCCGGACGCGATCCTCGCTCGCTCAGGCTTCGGCCGCGCGCATCACCGCGTCCTCCATTTCGTCGATCGAAATCCCGGGCTGACCGTCGCCGACCTCCTCGATATCCTGAAGATCACCAAGCAGAGCCTCGCCCGCGTCCTAAAGGAGCTGGTCGATTCCGGCTTCGTCGAGCAACGCACGGGGCGCGAGGATCGTCGTCAGCGGCTCTTGTTCGCGAC
>JACCSN010000442.1 GCA_013812985.1 Hyphomicrobiales bacterium
GCGGCCATGAGTGATCCGCAGATTCGATGCATCAACATTCCTCCATGCAGGGTAACGCCGCGTGCCGCACCCTAAGCTCTCCCGGAACCCTCCGAGCGAGCCACGTTTCGTGGGGCGCACGCCAGCGTGCCAAATAATGCGAGTATGCTAGGCCGCGTTGCCGGGGTACCGCCACGCTGACGCCCGCGGGGATCGGTCAGCCGGAAACCGCCAAGTGGCGGCACCATAGCAGCCACGCCGAGCGTGGTCAATGGGGGAACTCTGCTGGGCTTTCATCTTCGCGACGCTCTCCACCTCGCCGAGGTTTCAACTCCCGAGGCCGCTGACCAAGAGCACCACGGCATCCTCTTCCTGGATGCTGATTAGCGACGTGTTGCAGGTGCCAACCAGGGGCGATGACCGGGTGCGACAGGGCAAGTGCCGCCGCCAGGTGATAGCAGTAGCCGTTTCAACTCCCACCCGGTGCGCTGACCGGGTGCAACGACCAGCCGGGGTTTAGCGCCAAGTCGCAGATTGCCTCGATTCTGGGAACATCGCTCCCTGAGCGGTCCAGTTCGGTACTCGGTCTGCGATTACCTCGGGATTAACCACACCCCGACCTCAGACTCTTTCATGCGGACCCTGGCCAAAACCGCTCCCGATGTGCTGCCGCTGGCATCGCCCTTCGGCGCGCCAGTCCGCTTCATAGTGCTCTCGGTCGCTTCGGCGAGCGTTCCCGCCCGCGGGAACTCACGACGCTGGTGCGCCTCTCGGGCGGGCCGGCGAGGCTTCACCCCACAGACCAATCTGCCCGCATTAGAGCCATCCACCACGTCCAGAATAGGGCGTAGGACCGCATTGGAGCGCCTTAGCTGACGACACTGCTGAATACGAGCACCTTGCGGCCCAGATCGAACGTGACGCTCTCGCTGCGTGCCCAAAGCGCCAGCAGCACGTCGGCGTCTTCCGCCGTTGGACGCAGGACGTACTCATCCGCCCCGTTGTCGAGAATGAGCTGGAGGGTGAAGGCGCCGGGGGCCGCTCGCTCCTCCTCGGTCCACGCCGCGTGCAGTTGGGTGACCCGTCGGACTTGGATCAGCTGCTCGGTGCGCTCCTCACGCGCGTCGCGCTCGTCCATCACTTACTCCTCCTTGCTCCTCTGGAGAGGGCACACACCACCATTCGGCCCGCGCCGATCCAATTCGGCTGTTGCTGCGGGCGCAGGTTTCGGACCACGGGCAGATGCGTGCCCTCGGCCTGGAGGCTCGTGCCTCTATGCGCGGAAGTGCTGAAGGTCCCTGGAGCGGGGACAGCAGGGCGCCGCCCCGAGGTAGCACACGCTGACAGCTCAGGCGTTAGGAGCGCACCGGCTTTCCCCAGACGATGGTCGCGTGCACCGCGAGTTCCACCGCATCGCCCACTCGCTGCACCACGAGTTGCCGCAGTGCCGAGTCGAACGCAGCCGCATCATCAGGAGCCATGCGCTCCCAGGAGAGTGACGCCCGAGCATGAAAGGATTCCACGTACTCGTCCACCGCCTGACGGAAGGGCACAGCGTCGGTCTCCGCACGGCCGTGCTCGCGGAACAGACCGCGGCGCTCCAGTTCCGCCACGAGGTCAAAGTCGGGTCGCCACTCGTTGAAGGTGGTGTGGCGCCGGATCAGATCCAGAACCCCTTGGTGGAACGCCTGGTCCTCCGTGGCGACCTTCCCACCCACACCAAGAATGGCGAGCGCGCCACTTGGCGAGAGCGCGTTGGCAAGGCGGGGCACCACCACATCCCAATCCATCCAGTGCAGGCTGTCCCCGGCTGTGACTAGAGCATAGGGCGGGCGCAGGGCTGCTGCATCCCCAGCTCGCCCGACGATCCATGTGAGCCGGGCGTGATCACCGCCTGGAAGGCGCTTGCCCGCCTCGATCATCGTGGGCGAGACATCGAGAGCATCGATGCGATCGACCAGGGGTGCCAGCGGACGCGCGACGAAGCCCGTTCCGCAGCCGAGGTCGAGGACAGTGCGAGGCTCATCGGTGATCAACCCTGCCAGGATATCGAACGTTTGTGGTGGATATGGCGGGCGATGTCGGTAGGATGCAACGACGGCTCGATCCTTGAACTTGGCCGCAACCTCGGGTCGCAGTAAAGCTGGTGGCTCGTTCATAGCACCTCGCGCTACGTGAGCGGCCATCCTACAACGGCCTCCTGGAGTTCGCACCCATTCTCTGAAGCCACGACTGAACGGTCAGACACCCAATTCCTGTGGCTACGTGAATAGATACTGACGAGCTGGATGAGGTCAAAGTCTCATGTCTGGTTCGGACGGGGCGTCGGAAACGTGCCGCACCACGTGGTCAGTAACGCGCCGGCGGCCTTCCCAATGCCGCGACCTCCGGAAGGCATGGCGCTTGAGCCACTCGGAAGTAAAGACGCCGCTAGGTACGTTCCTCCCGGCGGCTACGATACATTTTTGAGCCGGTGCAGTCGCTCTACTTGCCCGAGTTGTCTTGCCGCTTCGTCACCTTGTTAGAATCCCTCGTCTGCGCGCTGCCGGACTCGGTCTTATCGCGAATACGGGTAGCGAGTCTCGATACCGCGGGATACCGACCAAGAGCAGGTGTGCAGCAAACCTGGCTCCGTCAGGTTGTCTGTAGCGTGACCTCCTCTATCGATGGCGGCAACTCTCGCAGCGTCCGCAGCGGCGAATTCCAGATCCACAGCGCGGCGAGAAGCTCACCGCATGCCGCAACCACCAGTGTCGCTCGGAGCCCGATGAGTTCACCGAGAATGCCCCCGAGAACCGCACCGAGGGGGACCATCCCCGTCGCAAGGAAGTGCACCGTTGCGCTGGCACGGCCCTGGAGGCGGCCTGGGACGATGGCCTGCCGCAGGCTCGCCTGGTTGACGTTGAAGACCGTCAGCCCGAGACCGAAGAGAAACTGCGCTGTAACTAGCAGCGGCACCACGACGAGCAGGGAGCCGCTGGCCAGGGGGACGAGCAGATCGCTGAGGCCGACGAGAGCAATACCCCCAACCGTTGCAGTGCCGAACCCGAAGCGGTAGGACGCGCGGTTGGGTAGCAGTGCGCCGACGAGGAAGCCGACGCCGCCGACGGTGAAGATGAAGCCGATCAGCGCCGGTCCTATCCCCAAGGCGCGGACAATGTAGAGGACAAACACGGCCTCCAGCATCGCGTTGAATAAGTCCAGCAGCCCGCGACCGCCGACGAGCGCACGGAGTCGCGGATCGCGGACAACGACCTGCAAGCCCTCCCGGATCTCCTCCCAGAGACGCTGCACTCCTGCGGAACGCGACGGGGCTGGCTCGTGGACTCGGATGCGCCACAGCAGCAGCGCCGAGAGCAGATAGGAGACCGCGTCCAGCGCGACGGCGACCGGGCCGGTCAGGAGATGAACGAGCCAGCCAGCCAGGCTCGGCCCGGCGATCTCCGCCGCCGTCCGGCTCAGTTCGAGCTTGCTGTTACCGTCCACGAGCTGATCACGATCGACGAGCGTCGGCAGGAACGCCTGGTAGGCCACGTCGAAGAAGAGGGTTAGGGCGCCACCGAGGAGCGCCACGGCGTACAGGAGCTCCATGGACAGCATGCCAGTGGCCCAGGCAAGAGGGATCAGCCCGAGAAGGGCCGCTCGCCCGATGTCGCCCGCAATCAAGACTGGGCGGCGTCGGTGCCGGTCCACCAGAGCGCCTGCGTGGAGGCCGACCAGCAGCGACGGGAGTGAGCTTGCCGCGGTCAGGAGGCCCATCTGGAACGGTGTGGCTCCTAAGGAGAGAGTGGCCACCAGCGGGAGGGCAAGAAAGCTGACCTGGGAACCGATCTGGGAGATCGCCTGCCCCATCCACAGCTTCAAAAAGTCGGCGTCATGCCAGAGGCCAGAGCGGGCTCCTGTTGACACGGGCAATCTCCCCTGAGAGCGGCAGTTACGGCGCTGGGGCCATTCTGGATCATACCCTCTTGTGGCGGTGGACATGCGCGCGCCGCTCTCTCTTGGCAGCCACAGGGGACCGCGCCGTTGCATATCCCGCAGCCTGGCGCTGGAAATACATCAGGCTGTTCTCCATCGTGACGAGCTCGGCCCGGAAGACGATAATCAGCAGCCAGATGAATTTGGTCCGCCTGGTAGCCGCTAGCGCGCTTGGCGCGGCGCGTCAGCGTTTGATCGCAAGCGAGAGGGGGCATGATGGCCGGCGATGTCACCACCTGGGAATATCGGACGGTTCCGGTCGATGACGGGCCGGACCTCGACGCGCTCGGCCGTGCGGGGTGGGAGCTGATCGCCGCGCTCGCACCCGCTGGCGTGCCAACCCTCTACTTCAAACGTCCCGCGCCCGATCTGCGCACCCGCGTCACCCTCGACCAACGGGCGGCGGTGATCGCCGCCGGCGGGCCACCAGCCACGGCGTCGATCGGCGGCAGCGGCATCCTCCACCCCGCGCTCGGACATCTGCTCGC
>JACCSN010000477.1 GCA_013812985.1 Hyphomicrobiales bacterium
CGGCGAGCCGGTGCGGCACCCGCAGGTGCGCGCACTCTTCGGCAGCTTCGAGAAGGGCTATTATCGCAGCCGCGAGACCCCCAACTGAGGAGGACGCCGCTGCGCCCTCCCTTCGCTAAATAAGGGAAGCGCGAGATCGGCTACTGCGTCGTGGTCGTCTGTTGCTGGGCGTTAAGGAGTTGCTGCCGGGCGGCGTCGGCCTTGCGCTTCAGCTCGTCCTCCAGCTTCTGCTGGCGCGCCTGAGCTTCGGCCGGATTGAGGCCGGGGCCATCATAGGACGCGGTGAAGCCCGAGAGGCTGATGTCGAAGGCGACCGGCTTGCCCTGCGGATTGAGCATGGTCACGATCAGGTTGTTGCCCTTCTTGAGGCCGGCGACGAAATCGGCCTTGATCTCGCCAAGCGCCAAACACTCGCCGGGCGTGCAAACAACGAACTTGACCCCGGTCGACTGGTTCTCGTCGATCTTCACCTGGACGCCGGGCTGGATCAGAGCGACCGGCGGGACGGCGATCTGGATCAGCTTCTTGTCGCCGCGCTCGATGATCATGAATTGCGCCAGAGCCTGGCCCGTCGCGGCGACACGACGGCGGCTGATGTGGCACTCTTGCTGTTCCTTGACGGTGCCGCAGACCTTTTCCCATTCCGGCTGAGGCACGCCCGGATTGGGCTGAGCAGGCGCCGCGGCAGCCGCCGCCGGCTGGGCGGCGGGAGCCGGCGCGTCCTGAGCCTCAGCGGTCGTCGCGGCAATGGACAATATCGCGGCCACGAGCACCTTCGTGGTCCAGAACCCGGCCGGGCTCGACGGCTTGCGCGTCAAAAACATGGATGATCCTCGTCATGAGCCGGCCCTCAGCTTAGGGCGGCGCGCTTCCCGGGTCGCCTCTGAGCGCCAATTTTGGCGACAAGGTGACCCTCTCTCCCCGTCAATAGCCGGCATTTGCGAAAGATTCCAGATTGTCGCAGAGTTCTGCTTCATTTCGCTGCAAGGATTTGCGGCCCACCCCTTTGGCGGAAGGAACCCTCCAGCGTGACCGTAGGAATCTTCAACCCGAGCCGGCGCCGCGGCGCGCCCGGATTTGCTGTTCTCGCCGCCTTGGCCGGTTTGGTGTTTTGGAGCGGAGCTGCGCTTGCCGCGCCCGCGCACGGCGTCGCGATGCATGGCGAGCCGGCGCTGCCGGCCAATTTCGCGCATCTGCCCTACGCCAATCCCGATGCGCCGAAGGGCGGGCGCATCACCTACGCCAATGTCGGCACGTTCGACAGCATGAACCCATTCATCGTGATGGGGACGTCCCCGCGCGGGCTCTGGGACGAGACTTATGGGCGCAATGTCTGGGAAAGCCTGCTCACCCGCAATCGCGCCGAGCCGTTCAGCCTCTACGGCCTCTTGGCCGGATCGGTCGACGTGGCGCCCGACCGGTCCTGGGTGGAATTCCAGATCAGGCCCGAGGCAAAGTTCGCCGATGGCGAGCCGGTCAAGCCGGAGGACGTGATCTTTACCGTCGAGCTTCTCCGCGAGAGGGGACGGCCGCCGACCCGGCCCTTGCTGCGGCGAGCCGTCGAGCGGGTCGAGAAAGTCGGCGAGCGCGGCGTCCGCTTCACCTTCAACGGCGGTGGCGACCGCGAGCTGCCGATGCTGATCGGACTGATGGTCATCCTGCCGAAGCACGCCATCGATCCGGCGACCTTTGACAAGACCACGCTGACGCCGCCGCTCGGGTCGGGGGCCTACAGGGTGGAGCAGGTCGATGCGGGGCGCAGCGTCACGCTCAAGCGCCGCGAGGATTATTGGGGCAAGGATCTGCCGATCAAGCGCGGGTTGGACAATTACGACGAGATCCGTGTCGAATATTTCCGCGACGCCGGCAGCTATTTCGAAGCCTTCAAGAAAGGGCTGTTCGACGTGCTGCCCGAATCGGACCCGGCGCGCTGGGCGACCAAATACGATTTCCCCGCCATTCAGGAAGGCCGCGTCGCGTTGGAGACGTTCCCGACCGCGACGCCGAAGCCTATGGTCGGATTCGTCTACAATACGAGGCGGCCGGCTTTCGCCGATCCGAAAGTGCGCGAAGCGCTGACCTATTGCCTCGACTTCGAATGGCTGAACCGGGCTCTGTATTCAGGTCTTTACCAGCGGAGCGGCAGCTATTTCCAGGGCTCGGAGCTATCCGCCCTCGGCCAGCCGGCGGGCGAGGCGGAGCGGGCCTTGCTGGCGCCGTACGCCGCATCCGTGCGGCCCGAAGTGATGGACGGCTCCTATCGCCCGCCGGTCAGCGACGGCAGCGGCACCGACCGGGCTAACCTGCGGAAGGGCTTCGAGCTGCTGACCAGCGCCGGCTACGAGCGGCGCGGCGGGGTGCTCGTGAACGCGCAAACAGGCGAGACGCTAACGTTCGAGATGCTGGTGCGCGACCAGGAAGAGGAGAACCTGGCGCTGGCCTATCAGCGGACCTGCGCGCTCATCGGCGCTCAAGTGAGCGTGCGTCGGGTGGAAGCGCAGCAATACGAGCTCCGGATCAAGTCCTTCGACTTCGACATGATCCGCTTCGCCTACCCGTCCTCCCTGTCGCCAGGCGGCGAGCAGCTCAACCGCTGGTCGTCGCAAGCCGCGGAGAACCAGGGCTCGTTCAATTTTTCCGGCGCGCACGACCCGGCCATCGACGCGATGATCGCCGCGCTGCTTGCGGCGACCAGCCGCGAGGATTTCGTCGCTGCCGTGCGGGCGCTCGACCGCGTGCTCATCTCCGGCTTCTACCTTGTGCCGCTCTTCCATGCGCCGGAGGATTGGTGGGCGCGCTGGACGCGGATCGAGCATCCGGCGACGCCATCGCTCTATGGGGCGGAGCCGACGAGCTGGTGGGCGGCGCCGTGAGCAAGTGGGTCGCGCTAGGGAACCACGATTAAACGCGCATATTACGCATGCTAAATGGTAGCGTCGGGAAGCGGCCAACTTCTCGGAGTCGTCAACCCCGCCGGTATAGTAACGACAGCCGGCCCAATTGAGCTTAGCCTTACCCCGCCCGTATTTTCAACATTACGGCCGAAATTAAAAGCGACGCCGGAGCTTCCGGCGGCCTTTTTGCTGCGAGCAGGATCGGATCAGTAGCCCGGCGGGCACTCTACCACGATCGTGCGGCCGTATTGATCGCGGGCGTAGCAATAGCCTGGCCGATCGGTGACATGGCCCACGATGGCCCCGGCCGCGCCGCCGACTGCCGCGCCGACGAGAGCGCCCTCCACGTCACCTGTCGTGGCCGCACCGACGACAGCGCCGGCCGCCGCGCCAAGCCCGGCGCCCGTTCCAACGCGGTTCTCATGCGCCGTGCATGCCGCCAATGTAAGTGCCGCCGCGCCGGCAAGCGCAATTTGTCTGAACATAGACCCCACCTTCTCCTTCGGTCCGACGGACGCCTGAGCGCGACCCTTCGCCGGAACTGGTTCCATCCTCATGTGCGCCCGAGGCGTCCACATCTCACGTCACGCGATCGAACTAGGAGCCAATCATGACAGAATAGAGGTAACGAGACGTTAATCCTCCTCCTGGAACACCTCTTCCCGCTTCTTGCGGATGGCCGGCAAGACCGCGACGGCGAGAGCGGCCAGCGCCGCCAGGAGCAGGCCCGCCGATATGGGGCGGCTGAGGAACACGGTCGGATCGCCGCGCGAGATGATCATGGCGCGGCGCAGATGCTCTTCCAGAAGCGGGCCGAGCACGAACCCCAGGAGCAGCGGCGCCGGCTCGCAGCCGAGCTTGACGAGCACGTAGCCGAGGATGCCGAAGAAGGCGATCGCGTAGATATGGTAGGGGTTGAGGTTGATCGAATAGGTGCCGATCGCCGCGAAGGCGATAATCGCGGGGAAGAGCACGTTGTAAGGGATCGTCAGCATCTTCACCCAGATGCCGATCAGCGGCAGGTTCAACAGCACCAGGAGCAGGTTGCCGACCCACATGGAGACGATGATCCCCCAGAACAGCTCGGGCTCGTCGGTGATGACGTTGGGTCCCGGGGTGATCCCCTGGATAATGAAGGCGCCGACCATGAGCGCCATCACCGGATGGGCGGGCAGGCCGAGCGTCAGGAGCGGGATGAAGGAGGTCTGGGCGGCGGCGTTGTTGGCCGATTCGGGGCCGGCGACGCCCTCGATGGCGCCCTTGCCGAATGTTTCGGGGTGGCGCGAGGTGCGCTTCTCGATGGAATAGGAGGCGAACGACGCCAGAACATGTCCGCCGCCCGGCAAGATGCCGAGGATGGAGCCGAGCGCGGTGCCGCGCAGCACCGGCGCGACGATGCGGCGGAAGTCCTCGCGGGAGAGCCACAGATTGCTCACCGTCTTGACCAGCACGGTCCGCGTCTTCTCGTCCTCCAGATTGCGCAGGATCTCGGCGACGCCGAAGATGCCGACGGCGACCGACACGAAATTGACGCCGGAATAGAGCTCGCGCACGCCGAAGGTGAAGCGCGGCGTGCCGGTGTAGATGTCCTGCCCGACCATGCCGAGCAGGAGCCCCAGCACGATCATCGCCAGCGCCTTGATCACCGAGCCGTGGGCGAGCGCGATGGAAGCGACGAGACCGAGCACGATCAGCGAAAAATACTCCGCCGGACCGAATTGCAGGGCGATGCGGGCGAGCGGCGGCGCGAAGAGCACCAGCACGAAGGTGGCGACCGTCCCGGCGAAGAACGAGCCGAGCGCCGCGGTGGCGAGCGCCGCGCCGGCCCTGCCCTGGCGCGCCATCTGATAGCCGTCGATGGCGGTGACGGCGGAAGAGGACTCGCCTGGCAGGTTGATGAGGATGGCCGTGGTCGAGCCGCCATACTGGGCGCCGTAATAGATGCCGGCCAGCATGATGAGCGCCGTCACCGGCTCGAAGTTGAAGGTGATCGGCAGGAGCAAGGCGATGGTGGCGGTGGGCCCGATGCCGGGCAGCACGCCCACCAGCGTGCCGAGCAGCACCCCGACGAAGCAATAGAGGATGTTTACGGGCGAGAGCGCCGTGGCAAAGCCCAGCTGAAGGTTGGCGATGAGGTCCATCATCATGCGCCTCCGAAGCTGAGCCAGGGTCCGAAGAGCGGCAGCGGCAGCCCAAGCGCGTAAATGAAGATCAAAGTGCAAAACACGGTCAGGGAAAGCGCCAGGATCAATGCCGCGAGAATTCCGGTCCGGGTGCTGGAGAGAGCGGCCAGCAGCACCGTCACGAAGAGCGCGGGGGCGATGCCGAGGCGGCGAACGAAGAAGCCGAAGAACAGGACGGCGGCGATGATCAGCACCAAGCCGCGCCAGGGAACCACCCCGACCGGGCCGCCCTCCCCGGCGACTATCCCCTCCACGAGCACCAT